>JACZTE010000062.1 GCA_022573935.1 Chloroflexota bacterium | reverse complement strand
TGGGCGAGCGCGGCGATGACCGGCCCGCGCACGGTGCGGGCGACGGCGGCGACCGCCTCCAGGTCGCCCGGCGAGCTCATGGGGAAGCCGGCCTCGATGATGTCGACGCCGAGCTTCTCTAGCTGCTGTGCGATCTCCAGCTTATCGCTGGCGGTGAGGGCTACGCCCGGCGACTGCTCGCCGTCGCGTAGGGTGGTGTCGAAGATGAGGACTTTTTCTGCCATGGCGTGCTCAACCTTTCTGCAATATCGTTCGTTGCGCCGGTCAGGCCCCCTCGTCCTTCCGCGGAAGGACAGGGGGCCGGCGCAGGCCGAGCGCCAGCGTGGCTTCGCCGCCACCCCAGCCTAAATGCTGGGGCGTTGGGCTGTCGTTCATGACGCGTACTCTTGCTCGCATCGTTACAGTCGTTTCCTCCGACGTTAGTCCTTCTTGAGCCAGCTCATCATGCCGCGCAGCTCCGCGCCCACCTCTTCGATCGGGTGCTCCGCTTGGATGCGGCGCTGGGCCAGGAAGCTGGGCCGGCCGGCCTGGTTCTCCAGGATCCACTCGCGAGCGAAGGTACCGTCCTGGATCTCGCCCAGGATCTCGCGCATGGTCTCGCGTACGTGCTCGTCGATCACCCGCGGGCCGCGGGTGTAGTCGCCGTACTCGGCGGTGTCGCTGATCGTGTAGCGCATCGACGCCATGCCGCCCTCGTGGATGAAGTCGACCAGCAGCTTCAGCTCGTGGAGGCATTCGAAGTAGGCTACCTCCGGTTGGTAGCCCGCCTCCACCAGCGTCTCGAAGGCGGTCTTGATCAGGGCGGTGACGCCGCCGCAGAGCACCGTCTGCTCGCCGAAGAGGTCGGTCTCCGTCTCCTCCTGGAACGTCGTCGTTAGGACGCCCGCCCGCGTAGCGCCGATGCCTTTCGCGTAGGCGAGCGCCATCTGCTTGGCCAGCTCGGTTGCGTTCTGGTGTACCGCCACCAGCGCCGGTACGCCGACGCCGTCCACGAACATCCGCCGCACCAGGTGGCCGGGGCCCTTGGGCGCGATCATGGTCACGTCCACGTCGGGCGGTGGCTTGATCTGGTCATAGTGGATGTTAAAGCCGTGGGCGAACATGAGCATGTTGCCCGCCGAGAGCCCCTGCTCGATGTGGCCCTCGTAGAGCTCGCGCTGGACCTGGTCGGGCGCCAGCACCATGAGGATATCGGCCTCGCGCGCCACATCGGCGACGTTGCCTACGCGCAGGCCGGCCTCCTCCACCTTGGGCCAGCTCTTGGAGCCGGGGTAGAGGCCGACGATCACGTTCATGCCGCTGTCCTTCAGGTTGAGGGCATGGGCATGCCCCTGGCTGCCGAAGCCGATGATGCCGATCGTCTTGTCCTTCAGCAGCGAGAGGTCGGCGTCCTTGTCGTAGTAGATCTCCATGCGTGGTTGCTCCTTCTCCAGCCTCTTGTCGACGGCCGCTAAAACTGGCTGCCCACCTTGGGCTTGCCTTCGCCCGCAGGGCGGAACCGGTGCTGCTTGCCTTTCGCGCCGTCGACGGACGTGGGCGATCCCGCGCCCCTGGTCATCGCGACCCGCCCCGTGCGCACGATCTCCTTGATGCCATAGGGACGCAGCATCTCGAGGAAGGCGTTCACCTTGTCCTCCGTGCCCGTCACCTCCACGATGAGCGACTCCTGCGCGACATCGACGATCTTCGCGCGGAAGACGTCGGTGATCTCGATGATGGCGCTGCGCTGTTGCTGGGTGGCCGTGACTTTCACGAGCGCTAGCTCACGGTGTACCATCTCGTGCTCGGTCAGGTCAGAGACCTTCACCACCTCGATGATCTTGTACATCTGCTTGGTCACCTGGTCGACGTCCGTCGTCGTCCCGTCGACGATGAAGGTCATGCGCGAGAGCCCGGGCTGCTCGCTGTGGCCGACGGCGAGGCTCTCGATGTTGAAGCCGCGCTGCCGCCACTTGCTGGCGATGCGGTTGAGCACCCCCGGCCGGTCCTGCACCAGGGCAACGATGGTGTGCTGGGTCATGATTGCCTCACCTTCTCCGGCTCTTCCTCGAACTTCGGTAGATCGACGGTCTCGGCGAGCGAGGCCCCCGATGGCACCATCGGGTAGGTGTCTTCCAACTGCTCGACCTGGAAGTCGATGACGACGGGGCCGGGGTGGTCGAGCGCCTTCTGGATGGTCGGCGCCACGTCCGCCTTGTCGGTCACCCGCAGGCCGGCCGCGCCGAAGGCCTCGGCCAGCTTGACGAAGTCCGGCTGGAAGAGGCGTACAGACTGGAGATTGTCCTTGTAGAACATGTGCTGCCACTGGCGCACCATGCCCAGGTAGCCGTTGTTGATGATGGCGAACTTGATCGGCAGCTCGTACTCGACGATGGTCGCCAGCTCCTGCAGCGTCATCTGGAAGCCGCCATCGCCGGCGATCGACCAGACGATGTCCTTGGGCCGGGCGAACTGAGCGCCGATAGCCGCCGGCACCTCGAAGCCCATCGTCCCCAGGCCGCCGGAGGTGACGAAGCTGGCGGGGTTATCGTTCCAGAAGTACTGGGCGGCCCACATCTGGTGCTGGCCTACGCCGGTCACGTAGTAGGCGTTGGGGCCGGTGAGCTCGTAGATCGTCTTGATCACGTACTGGGGCAGTAGCTTGTCCACGTTCGGGATGGCGATCGAGGGGTGCTCGCGCCGCACCTCCTGGATGTGATCGTACCAGGGATCGTGGCGCGCCTGCTCCACCTGCGGGTTGAGCTGGCGCAGCACGTGCTTCACGTCGCCGACGATGGGCACCGCGGTCTTCACGTTCTTCGAGATCTCCGCCGGATCGATGTCGATGTGGATGATCTTGGCGTTGGGCGCGAAGTCCTTCAGCCGGCCGGTCACCCGGTCGTCGAAGCGCATGCCGATGCCGATCACGAGGTCGGCTTCGGAGATGGCGATGTTGTTCCAGTACATGCCGTGCATGCCTGGCATGCCCATGTATAGCTCGTGCGAGCCGGGGAAGCCGCCGATGCCCAGCAGCGTGCAGATCACCGGGATGTGGGCCCGCTCCGCCAGCTCGCGCAGCTCATCGTAGGCGCGCGAGATGATCACGCCGTGGCCGGCGAGGATGAGCGGCTTCTCAGACTCGTTGATCAGTTGGGCGGCCTTCTTGACCTGGGCGGGGTGGCCCTTGGTCACCGGCTTGTAGCCGAGGATGTCCACCTTCTCCGGGTAGTGAAACTCCGTCTGCTGCTGCTGGACGTCGCGGGGTATATCGATGAGCACCGGGCCGGGCCGGCCGGTGGTCGCGATGTGGAACGCCTCCCGCATCGTCTGGGCCAAGTCGTCCACGTCCAGCACGAGATAGTTCTGCTTGGTGATCGGCAGGGTGATGCCGGTAGCGTCCGCTTCCTGGAAGCCATCGCGTCCGATGAGCCAGGAGGCGACAGCGCCCGTGACGCAGATCAGCGGCACGGAGTCCATCCAGGCGTTGGCGATGCCGGTGACCAGGTTGGTGATGCCGGGCCCCGACGTGGCCCAGCAGACGCCGGCCTTGCCGCTAATGCGGGCGTAGGCGTCGGCGGCGTGGGCCGCACTCTGTTCGTGTCGCACCAGCACGTGCCGGATCTTCGGGTACTGGCCCAATGCGTCGTAGAGGGGCAGGTTGGCGCCGCCGGGGTAGCCGAAGATGATCTCGACCCCCTCGCGGGCCAGGCACTCCATCACGATCTGGGCTCCTGTTAGCTTCATGATTGTTCGTCCTCCTCCGTCATAGTAACGTTTCGGCCCCGATGTTCGGGGCCGGTCCTCGGAATGGCTATGGAATGGTGATGTGCGCTACCGAGGACCTCAGACCGGGAGCCTGCCCAGCAGGAGCAGGCTTAGGCCCAGCAACCCAAGCAGGCTGAGGGCCCGAGGCGAGGTAACTACGACGCGGTCGCCCCGACTCGTCGGGGAAACCGTGGCCACCTCCTGGGGGATAGACGTGTCGCTCGTGTACGTTCGCATTGGTACTCGCGCTCTCTGCGGCTTGGAGTACGTTCGCACTCCCGCGTCGCCGCGATAGTAGCCCCAGTCTATCCGGCTGCGTACAGCTTGTCAATAAGAGGATGCGTCAAGTTCGCGTATTGGCCGCTGCGCCCGCGATCTTCGCCGGCTTTGGCCTCAGCGAACGGGTGACCGCTTACTGCTGGAGGGTGATGATGGCGGCGGCGAGCAACATGAACTGGGCGCCCAGGGCAGCGAGGAAGAACAGATAGCCGACGGCTCGCTCCCAGGCGTGGAGGAAGAAGCCCAGCACGAGGTTGATCGCCAGGAGCCCGAGGCCGGTGATGGGGACGGAGAGCAGCTCCTGCTTGTCGTCGACGCGGGTGACGCCGCCCAGGGGTGGGAAGGCGAAGGGGATGCTCTCCGGCAGGCCGGGGTAGTTGTAGAAGACGTAGCCCAGCGTGACGGCGCAGGCGACGATCGAGGCGAGCGCCAGCGCTCGCGCCAGCGAGTCGTGCCAGAAGGGCTGGGCGGCGATCGAGGTGCGCTCCGTCACCTGCGGCAGCGATACTTCCTGCCCTAGCTTCTGGTGCCCCTGGAACTCCTCGGCGAAGCGTACCTCGTCCTCGACCGAGATCGCGTAGCTCTGGCTGGGGGTGACGATGTAGAGCAGCTCCTCGTGGCTGCGATGGGTGGTGTAGAAGAGCGTTTCGCCCAGGTCGTCTACAGTTGCCTTGCCGATGTGGTGGCCCAGCCAGTTCACGCCGGTGATTTTGGGGGGCGGCAGCTCTCGGCCGGGTATCAGCCGTTCGATCCGGTCCATGGGGATGAGCTGGCGGATGTCGCCCCAGTGGATGGTGAGGCCGTTACGGTCCAGGTGGTAGCGCAGCGTGAGGCAGCCGTACGTCCAGTAGGCGAAGAGGCAGCCGAGGCCGAAGAAGAAGGTGGCGGCCAGATACGGCCCCAGCACCGGCAGGTCGATCGGCTCGGTGAGGCCGCGCCAGATCAGCAGGCCGGTAAGGGCGAAGCACCACGCGGTAATCGCGCCCCCTACTGAGACTCCCATCGCGCGAGGCGGGCGTAGCTCAGGGAACACGCTCTGCCTTCACGCCTTGGCGGTCCGCCGGCTGGCCGGAGGTCTGGGGCTTCACCGGCGTCAGCCAGTGCGAGTACTTGTCGTTCTTGCCCCGGATCGCGTCGAAGAAGAGCCGCTGGAGGCGCTGGGTGATCTCGCCGGTCTTGCCATCGCCGACCGGGCGACGGTCCACCTCCACCACTGCGGTGACGTGCGCGGCGGTGCCGGTCATGAAGCATTCGCTCGCGATGTAGAGCTCGCTTCGGTCGATAGAGCGATGCACGGTCTCGATGCCCAGCTCATCGCGGGCGAGCGTGACCACGGTGTCCAGCGTGATCCCCTCCAGGATGTTGTCCGAAGGTGATGGCGTGATCAGCTTGCCGTTGCGGACGATGCAGATGTTCTCGCCGCTGCCCTCGGAGACGTGGCCGCGCTCGTCGAGCATGATCGCCTCGTCGAAGCCGTTCTCCTGGGCCTCGGTCTTAGCGAGCGCAGAGTTGACATACATACCGTTCACCTTAGCGCGAGCCGGGATCGCCGTATCCTCCACCCGTCGCCAGGTTGAGGTCATGCAGCGGATCCCTTGTTCGCTGTCCAGGTAGTTGCCGAAGGGGGTGACGAAGATGAGGAAGTCGTCGCTGATGTCGTGCAGCCGTGGCGTGATCGCCTCCTCGCTCTTGTAGGCGATGGGGCGGATGTAGATGTCTTCGCTGTAGCCGTTGCGGACGACCAGCTCGACCGTGAGGTCGCACAGCTCGTCGTCGCTGAGCGGCAGCGCGATGCGGAGGATGCGGCCGCTCATGCGCAGCCGCTGGTAGTGCTCGCGCAGGCGGAAGAGGTAGATCGTGCCGTCGTCCTCGTTCCAGTTGCCGCGGATGCCCTCGAAGCAGGCGGTGCCGTAGAGGAACGCCTGGGTCATGATGCCGATCTTCGCCTCCGCCAGCGGCACGAAGCTTCCCTGGAAGTAGGCGGTCTGTGTCGGCATCTGCGTAGGCTCCTTTCCCTATCGGGCGTGGCTGCCAGTATAGCAAGATGCGCTGGCGACGCCAACGAGAGGCGTGGGTGGGCGACTGGAGTGGTGGTTTGTGTTCACAACCACCCCAGCCTAAAGGCTGGGGCATGAGAGGAGCCGGTAGGATGCCCCCACCTTCAGGTGGGGTTCGAGAACGGTGCGTCAGGGCGGCGGCAGCGAGGCCTGTTCGCTAACCCCGGGTCAGGTAGACGATCAGGCCGTTCAGAGGGCCCGTGCTGGTGAGCTC
>JACZTE010000061.1 GCA_022573935.1 Chloroflexota bacterium | reverse complement strand
GATGTTCGCAGGTATCGAGTCCTGAGCGGAGACATGCTCGCCGAGGTCCAGTTCGAGCAGGTGCGGGTACCGGCAACAGCGGTGCTCGGCGAGCCTGACCGAGGCTGGGGTGAGCTCGCGCCGGCGCTGGACAAAGGCAAAGCCTGCCTGGCCGCGCAGATGGCCGGCGCGTCCGAGGCGCTCATGCGCAAGACGGTCGATTACATGAACCAGCGCGTCACCTTCGGACGGCCGATCAGCTCCTACCAGGCGCTTCAGCACCGCATGGCATATATCGCGCAGCTCGTCTACGGCGCCCGGCGCCTCGTGTACAAGGTGCTCTGGCAGTTGAGCGAGGGCATCCCCTGCCCCGAGGACGTGGCGATGGCCAAGTTCTTCGCCAGCGACACCTATCGCCAGACCTCGAACGAGTCGCTCCAGTTCCACGGGGCCTACGGCTATTCGCTGGAGTATCCTGTGCAGCTCTACTGGCGTCGGATGAGGCTGGACGAGGTGATTCTCGGCGACTCGTTCCTCGAGCGTGAGGTCGCGGCGCAGGCCCTGGGTATCTAGCGGCGACGGCATGTTTGAAGATCTGAAGCTTGTCGAACTGGGCCGAGGCGTCGCCGCCTCGTTCTGCGCCAAGCTCTTCGCTGATCTAGGGGCCGATGTGATCAAAGTTGAGCCGCTCGACGGCGATGCCCTTCGGCGACGCGGCCCCTTCCCTAACGACGAGGCCGACCCGGAACGCTCCGGCCTCTTTAGTTATGTAAACACAAACAAGCTCGGCGTCACGCTGGACGTGGAGAGCCGCCGCGGCCGCGAGATCCTCGTCGAGCTCGTGCGAACCGCCGACATCCTCATCGAACAGAACTCGCCGGCATGGATGGCCGCAGCCGAGCTGGACTACGGCCACCTGCACGCCGCCCACCCCTCCCTGATCATGACGTCGATCACGCCCTTCGGACAGGACGGCCCGTGGCGGGACTACCTCGGCAACGACTTCATCGTGCAGCACACCGGCGGCATCGCCTTCCACAATGGCGCTAGAGCTCGCGATCTGGAGGCCGAGCCGCCGATCGTCATCCCGGGCTACATGGGCGAGTTCGCGGGTGGGTTGGCGGCGGCCGCCGCTACCATGTGCGCGCTCGTCGGCCAGGCCGATGGCGAAGGCGAGCACGTAGACATCGCGCTGCAGGAGGTGCTCGCGATGCATTTCCAGGTCGACATCACGCGGGTGACCTACACCGGCATACCGCCCAGCCGCAGCGCCAGCGCCATCCCCTCGGTGCCCTACGTCGGGCAGCAGCCCGCCGCCGACGGCTACATCGACTACGTCGTGCGCACGGAGGAGCAGTGGCGCAACCTGCTGGCCGTCCTCGGCAACCCGGAGTGGAGCGAGAACGAGCTCTTCGCCGATATGCGCGGGCGATCCGAGCACTGGGATGCGCTGGAGCCGCTGATCAGGCAGGAGACGGAGCGCTATCCGAAGGAGCAGCTCTTCCGCGACAGCCAAGCGCGAGGCGTCTCGGCGGCCGCGGTCAATACTGTGGCCGATGCCGCCGAAGCGGCGCATTTCCGCGACCGAGGCTCGTTCGCGGAGTTCGACCACCCGGCGTTGGGACGCGTGCGCTGTCCCGGCGCGCCCATTCGCTTCGGCGGCGACTTCTGGGGCATGCGACGCCCGGCGCCGCTGCTGGGCCAGCACAACCGGGAGATCTTCGGCGAGCGGCTGGGCTACTCGGACGAGAAGCTGGCGGCGCTGGCCGAGGCAGGAGTGATCTCACAGGCATGAGCGCCTCCCTGCCCTTGGAAGGTATCCGCGTCGCAGACCTCACCTGGATCATCGCCGGGCCGTACGGCACCTATCTGCTCGCGCGGATGGGCGCCGAGGTGATCAAGATCGAGGGGCTCTCGCCGATGGAGCACACGCGAGAGAACGCGCCCTACGCCGATGCCATCGCCGGGCCTAACAGAAGCGGCTTTTTTAACTCGCTTAACGCGGGAAAGAAGAGCGTCACCCTTCAGCTTGGCGAGCCTGAACAGGCCCAAATCGTGAAGGACATCGTCGCCATCAGCGACATCGTTATCGAGGCGTTCAGCTACGGCACAATCGAGAGGTTCGGCCTCGGCTACGAGGAGCTCCGTCGCGTCAAGCCGGACATCATCATGCTCTCGTGCTCAGGCTTCGGCCAGGAGGGACGCGACCGCGGGCTGCGCGCCTTCATGGGCACCATCCACGCCTACACCGGCCTGAACTCGCTCAACGGCTACCCGGGCGGGCCGCCCAAGGCGACGGGAGGTACCTGGGCGGACTACGTGAGCGGCATCTCGCTGGTGTTCGCGGTGCTGGCGGCGCTGCGCCACCGCCGGCGCACCGGCTGCGGCCAGCGGATCGACCTCTCGATGGCGGACGTTGTCCTCTCGATGATGGGCGAGCCGTTCATGGACTACTTCATGAACGGCCGCGTCGGCAGCCCTCGCGGCAATACGAGCAGCCATGCGGCGCCGAACAACGCCTACCGCTGCCAAGGCGACGACGCCTGGGTCGCGATCTCCGTCGAGACGGACGGCCAGTGGGCCGCGCTGCGCGGCGTCATCGGCGATGCCGAGCTGGACAGGCCGGAGTATCGCGATAGGAGCGGCCGGTCGCAACACGCGGCGGCTATCGATGCGCGCATCACCGCGTGGACGAAGGAGCGGACGCCGCTGGCCGCGGCCGAGGCGCTCCAGCAGGCAGGCGTTCCCAGCGGCGCGACGAGCGGCGCGCCCGAGCTGCTGGCGCAGCCGCAGCTCCGAGCCCGCGGCTTCTTCGCCGAGCCGGAGCACTCGGAGGTGGGACGGCGGGCGATCCCGAACCTGCCGTGGCGTCTCAGCAGCAGCGCGGACGCACCCTGCGCGCCCGCGCCCCTCCTGGGCGAGCATAACCAGTATGTGCTGGGCACGCTGCTGGGCCGGCCGCAGGAGACGATCGACAAGATCAACGCGAAGCGAGACGAACGCCTGCGGCAGTCGCACTCCTGACGGGCAGACAGATGGACTTCGAAGCCAGCTACACGCCGGAGGAAGTGCGAGACCGCGAGCAGTTTCGCCCGCAGGTTCAGTCCTGGCTGGCCGAGCACGCGGAAGGCGTCGGGGCGCCTCCTGACGCCGGCGACCTCAGCTACGAGCAGTTCCAGCGCAACCGCGCCTTCCTCGCCAAGCTGGGCGAGCAGGGCTGGTACGCTCCCACCTGGCCGAAGGAGTACGGCGGCGGCGAGCTGAGCCCGCCCGTGGCCGCCGTCATCCGCGAGGAGATGGACGCTCGCATTCCGCATCTGGAGAACGTCCACCCGCCCGGCGATGTCGGCGGCTCCGCGGCCGGGGCGATCCGGCAGCTAGGCTCGGACGAGCAGAAGCGGCGGTTCCTCCCCCCCATCCTGCGCGGCGAAGTGGTCACGTGGGAGCTCTACACAGAGCCGGAGGCCGGGTCGGACCTGCCCGCGCTCAAGAGCCGCGCCGAGCGGCAGGGCGATGAGTACGTTATCAACGGCACGAAGACGCTCGTCGGCGGCCACTTCGAGGCGGAATACCTCTTCTTCCTCGCGATCACCGACCCCGACGGGGGCAGGCGCGAGAACCTGAGCGCCTTCCTCATCCCCTTCGGCCTGCCCGGGATCACGATGACCGACCTGGATATGATCGCGGGCAGCAGAAAGCTCACCATGATCTTCGAGGACGTGCGCGTGCCGGCTGGCCAGCTTGTCGGCAAGGAGGGAGAGGGCTGGACCGCGTTCACCACCGGCCTCCACGGCGCGCTCAGCGTCGGCATCGGCCCGGGCCTCGACCGCGACGGCCACGTGCTGGAGCAGCTACTGGAGTACTGCAAGACCACCGAGCACGACGGCCGGCCGCTCAGCAGCCAGCCTCACGTGCAGGACGCGCTCGCTCGCATCTACACCGACTTCCAGGTGCAGCGCCTGCTGCGGCTGCGCAACCAATGGCTGACTTCCACAGGCAAACCTGTCACCTACGAGGGCACCCAGGCGGTGCTGGGCCGAAAGCTCTTCGACCTCCGGCTGGGCGAGGCGATCCACCAGTCGCTGGGCCCGTTGGCGATGATCAACGACCCCGGCTGGGCGCCGCTCGGCGGCGAACTCGAGCACTTCCATCGCTACGCGATCCTGATGGCCCACCCGGGCGGCACCGTCGAGATCCAGAAGCTCCGCATGTTCCGCGGCATGATAGAGGGCCGGCCGCCGGCGTAGGGAGAAGAGTCAACTGGTGCTCGATCTGGCCCTCACCGATGAACAGGAGCTGCTACGCAGCACAGTCCGCGACTTCGTCGAGCGGGAATGCCCGTTGGCGACGGTTCGCCGGATCGATGAGCAAGAAGGCGGCTTCTCCCGCGAGCTCTGGCAAAAGCTCGCCGGCCTGGGCTGGGCCGGCATCCTGATCCCTCCGTCGTACGGCGGCGAAGGCGGCACGCTGACCGACGCCGCCGTCCTCTACGAGGAGATGGGGCGCGGACTGCTCCCCAGCCCCCACCACTCCTCCGCTGTGCTGGCGGCGCAGATCCTCCTCCAGGCGGGCAGCGAGGAGCAGAAGCAGCGCCTCCTCCCGGCCATCGCCGGAGGAGAGCGAATCCTCGCGCTCGCGCTGACCGAGGCTAACTACGGCTGGACGCCCGAACATATCGCGACGGTCGCTACGCCGAACGGCGGCGGCTTCGTCCTCGACGGCACGAAGCAGTTCGTGCCCGATGCAATCGCCGCCGACGAGATCATCTGCGTCGCCCGCACCGGCCGGCAAGGCTACACGCTCTTCTTGGTCGACGCGGAAGCGGCCGGGGTGCAGCGCCGGCCGATGACGGGCTTCGTCGGCCAGCCGCTCGCCGAGGTCACGTTCAGCAACGTCGCGGTCGCGCCGGAGGCCGTGATCGGCAAGGTAGACCAGGGGTGGCAGGTGCTGGACTCGGCCCTGCCCGCGGCGACGGTTCTCCTCTGCGCCTACATCGCGGGCGCAGCGCGCCGGGTCTACGAGCTTACCCTGGACTATGCGCAGCAGCGCGTCCAGTTCGGGCAGGCGATCGCCCGTTTCCAGCGCGTGCAAGATCACCTGATCGAGATCGTGAACGACGCCGACGCCGCCCGCTGGACCGCGTACGAGGCGGTGTGGAAGCTGGAGACTGGGAAGGCCGATGCAGGAGAAGCGGTCTCGGTGGCTAAGGCCGTCGCCAGCGAGGGGTTCTATCGTGTTTGCGAGGCCGCCCACCACGTCCATGCGGGCGTCGGCTCTGATAAGTCGTATGGCCTCTACCTGTACACGAAGAAGTCTCGCAGCCTCTACCACTACCTGGGCGACCCGGCCTTCCATCGCCAGAGGCTAGTCGAACTGCTGAAGCTGTAGTCGCGGAAGGAGCGGAGCACATGGAGAGCGAATCCTCACCGATCGCCCACACGAAACACGGCGACCTCACGCTCGACCAGATCGCCGAATGCTTGCCGGGCATGTCCCGCCTCATGGTGGAGGTCTCCGACCGCTACTGGATCCTCTACTACGCCGCGAAGGCCGGCAAGTGGGACCTGGCGCGCCACGAGTTCAGCGAGCTACGAAAGACGCTGCGGCTGGCGGCGCTGACACGGCCGAAGTATCAGGAGCCGCTGGATCAGTTCGATGCGGAGTACATGAAGCCGCTAGAGCAGGCGATCCGGGCGAAAGACTGGCCCGCGTTCGACGGCGCCTACCAGAAGGGCATCGACGGTACGAACGAGAACCACCGCACGCTCGGCTACTCGTACATCGAGTGGCAGCTCCCCGATACGCCGCCCCCGCATTTGCGCCTGGCTGAGTAGACGCCTGCTGCGTTAGCCGAACAGCACGGGTAGCTTGGCCGGCGAACGGAAGATCATCCCCGTGATCTGGGGCTCATCAGCCTCAGGGTCCAGCCGGAGGTTGGGGCACCGGTCGAACAGCGTGTTGAGCGCGATCGATGTCTCCATGCGCGCCAGGTGCTGGCCAAGGCAGACGTGCGCCCCAAAGCCGAAGACGATGTGGGGGAAGCGCTTGCGGAAGATGTTGAACGTCTCCGGGTCGTCCCAGCGGCTCTCATCGTGGTTCGCAGCGGCTACGCTCACCATGATCGAGGCCCCCTTAGGCACGGGAACGCCGTCTACCACCGTGTCCTCCGTGGCTGATCGCATGATCGATAGGAGCGGCGGCTCCCAGCGCAGTGCCTCTTCTATCGCCTGGGGGAGAAGGCTGCGGTCGTCGCGCACCGCGTTCAGCTGATCCGGGTTGGTGAGGAGCCCGCAGAGCAGGTTCCCAGAGGAGCGATAG
>JACZTE010000060.1 GCA_022573935.1 Chloroflexota bacterium | reverse complement strand
GAGGAAGTCGCGGCGCTCCTCGTAGTTCAGCTCCTCGCGCATCTGCTCCGCCACTAGGGGCGTCGCCCAGGCGAAGACCTTGCCCAGTGCTTCGTACAGCCGCTCGATCTCGTCGTCGCCCAGCGATGTGCGCTTGCGGTAGGGGTGGAGGCGAGCGGCGAACAAGATCTCGTCGGAGTAGGCGTTGCCGATGCCGGCGACGAAGCGATAGTTCACCAGGATGTTTTTGATCTGCCCCCGGAAGCGTCGGATGCGCTCGCCGAACTCCTCCCGCGAGATCGCCAGGGCGTCGGGTCCCATCTCCTCGAACTGCGGCAGCTCGTGCAGCCGCTCGCGGGGCACCAGGTAGACCTTGCCCATGACGCGGTCGTCGGCGTAGCGAAGCTCCCAGCCGTTCGCCAGGCTCAGCACCAGGCAGGTGCGCGCTCGGCGCTTCTCCTCCGGCTGCAGGTACTGGAAGCGGCCGGTGAGCATGGGGTTGATCACCAGCAGGTCGTCGCTCTTCAGGGCGAAGATGAGGAACTTCCCGTGCCGCTGCGTCTCGCCGAAGACGTTGCCCTCCAACGTCCGCACGAACTCCTCCTTCGGGACGCGAAAGACGACGGGGATGAGGAATTCGGCGCGCTCGATGCGAACGCCGGGCAGACGCTGGTTCAGGAACCCGCGGATCGCCTCGAGGTCAGGGATCTCGGGCATCGCCGGAGCGGGGGTAGGAGCCCAGTATGCGAAAGAAGTTGGCGTTCGCTTTCACGGCGGCTAGCGCCTCGGCCACGGTGGGCTCCGCTCGATGGCCCTCCAGATCGACCAAGAAGATGTAGACGCCCAACTCCTCGCGAGAGGGGCGCGACTCGATCTTAGTCAGGTTGATGTCGCGATCGGAGAACTCGTGGAGCACCCCCACCAGCGTGCCCGATTGGTCGTGAGCGATCGTGAATGCGATGGATGTCTTGTCGCGGCCGGAGGGTGCGTCGTCGGCCTGGCCGACGACGACGAAGCGGGTCTCGTTGTGGGGGCTGTCCTGGACGCCGCGCGTCAGGATATGGGCATCGTGCAGCTCGGCGGCGCGCGCCGGGCCGATCGCGGCGCCGCCCTCTACGCGCAGCATCTCCTCGACGGCGGCGGCGGTGGAGAGGGACGCCTCCTGCCGTGCATCGGGGAACTGCCGTTCGATGAACCGGCGGCACTGATTCAGCGGCTGCGGATGGGAATAGACGGCTCGCACGTCATCGGCGGTCATGCCGGGCCGCACGATGAGGCAGAGTTCGATGGGCAGGATCAGCTCACCGCGAATCGCGAGCTTCGATTCGTGGATGAGGACATCCAGCGTGCGGGTGACGGAGCCTTCCAGGCTGTTCTCGATGGCGAGCACGCCTTCGTCGGCGTTACCAGACTCGACAGCGGCGGCGACGGCGGCCTCGCTGGCGAACGGGAGGTGCTGCGCGGTGGCGTCATAACGCAGGGCCGCCTCCTCGCTAAACGTGCCGGGAGGGCCCAGGTAAGCCAGGCGGCGCATGGCGGCGTCAGAAGCTCCGTTCGGGCGGAGGCGCGGTGAGAGCGTTTCGGAATGCCTCTTCGCTCTCCAGCCGGGTGACTGCCACCACTTCGTCGCCGGCGTGGAGGATCGTGTCGGCAGTCGGCGCCTTGGGGTTACCCTCGGCGTCGACGATTCCCCAGATGAGAGACTGGTTTGGCAGTTGCACGTCCTTGATCGGCATGTCTACCGCCGCCGCTCCCTCCGGCACCTTCACCTCGACGATCTCGAAGCCGCTGCGCAGTTGGAGCAGCGGGATGAGGGGGTGGCTGGGTAGCTCTTGCTCGATGTGGGCCATGATCGCCGAAGTGGCGCTCACGGTAAGATCGATGCCCAGCTTGCGGAAGATCAGCTCGTTCTTAGGGTCGTTGATTCGTGCTACCGTGCGGGACACCTTGAAGATGTGGCGCGCTACCTGGCAAGCGACAAGGTTGTCCTCGTCGTCGCCGGTAACGGCCAAGAACAGGTCCGCGCGGCCAGTACCCACCTTCTCCTGAATGGCGACCTCGCAGCCGTCGCCGCGCAGGACGATATCGCCCAGCGTCTCCGTGATCTCGGCGCAATTCGCCGGGTCGAGTTCGATCACGAGCACTTCGTGGTCGGCTTCAACCAGCTCCTTGGCCAGGTAGTAGCCCACCTTCCCTCCACCGACGATGATGATATACATGAGCTGTCCTTTATCCGGCGGTCTCCGTCGCTGGGGCGTTCTCCGGCCCGGCCGCTGTCTCGGTCTCCTCTGCTTCCAGCGCCTCCTTGATGAGCCGAGCTCCCACTTTGGTAGGGGAGATCGTGCGCAGGCCGAGGCCGTGGTACATCTCCTCGCGGATGGGGTCGTAGATGCGACAGACCACCCGCTCTACGCCGAAGATGTGCTTCGCGATCTGGCAGGCCATCACGTTGCGGTTATCGCCGGGGGTGACAGCCACGAAGGCGTCTGCTTCCTCGATGCCCGCCCGGCGCAAGGCGTCCTGGTCGATGCCGTTGCCGGTGATCTTGCGGCCGCCAAACGTCTCGGGCAGGAAGCGCGTGAACTGATGGGCGTTGATGTCCATGATGCTAACCTGGTGACCCTCCAGGTCGAGCGTCTTAGCCAGCTCGGAGCCGACGCGGCCGCAACCCATAATGATGACCTTCATGCTCACGCCTTCACCGGGTGGCGGCACACCCACACTTCACATGGGGCGCTCTTCATCACGTGCTGGATCACCCGGCCAAGCTGGAAATCACCAAACGGCTGCTGGTACTCCATACCGAGTATGATCAGGTCAACGCCGCGCTCGATCGCTTCGTCGACGATGGCGTGGCTGGCCTCGCGTGCTTGGAGGATCTCGCTATCCACGTCGAAGTCCTGTTCTCGGGCTACGCGCGCTGCTTGGGTGAGGATGTTCTCGCCTGCGGTTGCCTCCGTCTCAAGCTCCGCATCCAGGGGCATCGTGCGCTTCACCTCGATGACGTGCACGACGGAGACGCTCCCCTTGTTCTTGTGCGCGATGTCGCAGGCGAGGGCGACGGCTTGCAGGCTGGCATGGGAGCCATCGACCGGCACCATGATGGAGCGCAAGTGCGCTGTTGATTCCGGTGAGGGCAAGAGTCAGTGACCTCTACTTATCGCATACGCCGCCCAGCGGGCAGGTATGGGCATTATAGGCAGGCCCGTTCTGCACGAGCAAGGCTTTCGGTCCAATCTCCTTGTCGGCGTGTCGAGGCCAGGATAGGATAGAATAGACGAAGAGGTAGTCCCCGGCGTAACGGGTGGTATCGATAGGAGACTTGTAATGGTACGGCAGGACGGCAACGGCTCAGCTCCGGAAAGCGAAACGGGTAGTTGGAGCGTCAAGAGCGGCCTGGCACAGATGCTCAAGGGCGGCGTGATCATGGATGTGGTGACGCCCGATCAGGCGAAGATCGCCGAGGAGGCCGGCGCCTGCGCCGTGATGGCGCTTGAGCGCGTCCCCGCCGACATCAGGGCTGACGGAGGCGTCGCGCGCATGTCAGACCCAGAGGTGATCGTGCGTATCATGGAGGCGGTGACCATCCCGGTCATGGCCAAGTGTCGCATCGGCCACCTTGTCGAGGCCCAGGTGCTCCAAGCGCTGGGCGTCGACTATATCGACGAGTCCGAGGTGCTCACTCCGGCCGATGAGCGCTACCACGTGCACAAGCATGCGTTCAAGGTGCCCTTCGTCTGCGGCTGCCGCGATCTGGGCGAGGCGCTCCGACGCATCGGCGAAGGCGCGGCGATGATCCGCACCAAGGGCGAGGCGGGCTCCGGCAACATCGTTGAGGCGGTGCGCCACATGCGCAACGTCTGGGACGGCATCCGCCGGCTCCAGGCGATGCCGGAGGACGAGCTGATGGCCGAGGCGAAAGAGCTGGGCGCACCGTACGACCTGGTGCGCCAGACTCGCGAGCTGGGCAAGCTGCCGGTGGTGAACTTCGCCGCGGGCGGTGTCGCTACTCCGGCCGACGCGGCGCTGATGATGCAGCTAGGCGCCGACGGCGTCTTCGTCGGCTCCGGCATCTACAAGTCTGATGACCCGGCTGCACGCGCCCACGCCATCGTGCAGGCGGTCACCCACTACCAAGATCCCAAGATCATCGCCGACGTATCGCGTGGCCTGGGCGTGCCGATGCGCGGCATCGATATGAGCGAGATCCCCGAGGAGGAGCTGCTGGCGAAACGTGGCTGGTAAGCGAGGCATGACCACGATCGGCGTACTTGCCCTTCAGGGCGACTTCGCGGAACACATCGCAATCCTCGAGCGGCTCGGCGCAGAGGCCGTCCCGGTGCGCCTGCCGGAGCAGCTCGATGGCCTCGACGGGTTGATCATCCCCGGCGGCGAGAGTACCACCATCGGCCGGCTGCTCCACCAATGGAACCTGTTGGAACCGATACGTGAGCTTGCCGGCGATGGGCTGGCCGTCTGGGGCACCTGCGCCGGCGCTATCCTCCTGGCGGAGCGCGCGCCGGCCCTCGACCGCGAGGGGCTGAAGCTGATGGACATCGACATCGAGCGGAACGCCTTCGGCCGCCAGGTGGACAGCTTCGAGGCGCCGCTGTCGGTACCGGTGCTGGGGCCGCAGCCGTTTCGCGCCGTCTTTATTCGCGCCCCCCGCATCAGCAGCGTCGGGCCGGATGCGGAAGCGCTTGCGCGGCTGAGCGACGGCTCGGTCGTCGCCGCCCGCCAGGGGAAGTTGCTGGCGACGGCCTTCCACCCGGAACTCACGGACGACGAGAGATTCCATCGATACTTCCTGGAGCTATCGACGAACGGCCGAAGGTCGTCCGGGCGCGTCGAGCAGGCGACTGCAGCCGGCGATGGGACTGCCCCCGATCTGCCATGACCGACGCTCGCACCGTCCGCCCGACCGACCTCGTCGCCCTAGTGGCGTACAACGGTCGCGTGTTCCCGAACGAGGCGCACACCCTCGACCGCATCGGCAAGGAGGCCTCGCCGCACCCGCTGGAGACGGCGCTGGAGCAGTGGTTCTCCTTCGCCACTGGCCGCCACACCTGGATCAGCGTCAAAGGCGCCACCCTGCGCGGGCTGGTCTCCGCCCGGCGTCGTGGTTCGAAGGCCGCCTGGGAGATCGACTGCCTGATCGACGCGGCCGAGGACGATTCCGGCGTGCTGTTGGGTCTGCTGGATCAGGTAGCCGCCGATGCCGGCCGCGCCGGCGCGGAGAAGGTCTTCCTGCGCTTGCCCTCCGGCAGCGATGTGTTGAAGACGGCCTGTCGCTCCGGCTTCTCGCCCTACCTGACCGAACGGCTGATGGCCGCACCGGGCCTCCGAAATGGCGCATCGAATGGATCGGAGCCAAAGCAGGCCCAGCCCAGCGGCGGCGGGCTCCGGCGTTGGAGTCGCGCCGATGCCTACCCCGCCTTCCGGCTCTACAACCTATGGACGCCGGTACCCGTCCGGCAAGTGGAGGCTGCCACCTTCCCCGAATGGAAGGCGGCCCGGGAGCGGATGTCGCCGCCACGCCGCGCCCACCAGCGGGTGATGAGCCAGGGTGGCCGCATCGCCGGCTGGCTGCGCACCGCCGCCGATGGCGAGTTGGGGCGCTTTGAGCTGATGGCCGATCCATCAGCGCCGGAGCTGCTTGACCAGCTTATCGATGCGGCGCTGGCGCGGCTGGCCGAGCAGTCGGCGCTGTTCACGCTGGCGCCGGACTTTGCGCCGGGCCTGCGCGAACGGTTGGCCGGCCGCGGATTCGTCGAGCGGGACGAGTTCACCGTGCTCGCGCGCCGTACGACTCGGCCGGTGCGGATGTCGGAGCTCGCGCCGGCCACCGGAGTGCAGACGTAGTGGAGAAAGCCGTGATACCACAAAAGATCATCACCGATGACCTGGATGCCATCCTGGACGCGCTGCCGACGCACATCGTCGCTCTGCTGCGTGAGCGCGACGACAAGCACGAGCTGCTGGAGGTGGTGATGGACCTGGGCCGGCCGCCGGAGGCGCGCTTCCCCGGACGCGAAGTTGTGATGAGCGAGGTCGAGGTGACCGACGACGACATCCAGTACGTCATCAGCCGCATCAGCGAGTTCAGCGGCGACAACCGGGCCGGCATCGAGCGCACGTTGCACCGCATCTCTCGCATGTGCAACCGCCAGGGACGTGTTGTCGGGCTCACCTGCCGGGTCGGGCGGGCGGTGTACGGCACCATTCGCGTGATCGAGGACCTGGTTACTACGGGCAAGAGCATTCTCCTGCTGGGCCGGCCCGGCGTTGGCAAGACGACGATGCTGCGGGAGGTGGCGCGCGTGCTCGCCGACGATCTGACCAAGCGGGTGATCAT
>JACZTE010000059.1 GCA_022573935.1 Chloroflexota bacterium | reverse complement strand
GGACTACGGTTCCATCTCCAGCTCGGTGATCAGCAATCAACAGGCTCTGCTCGTACTGGCCGCCGGCGGCATCATCGCGCTCGCGATCATCCTCCCGGTCGTGCTCTGGTTGACCACTCGCCGCCTGAAGGGTGAGTATGACCGGTTGCGCTACCTCTACCACACCGGCCAGGCCGTACGCTCTACTCTGGACCTGACGGACGTACTGGAACACGTGGCCCGCGACGCCGGTGTCTTCGCAGGCGCGCCGCTGGCCTTAGCCACACTCGTGGAGGACGAAACTGACGACCTGATCCTGAAGGCCAGCTTCGAGCGCGCCAGAAACGCCTCCACCCAGCATCACCGAAAGGTGGAGGAGTGGTTTCTGCGGCGCTGCGCCGGCACAGGCGAAACGATAGTGGCCAAATTGGACCAGTTCCCCGATACCTCTCTCCTTGGGTTCGAGCTCCAGCTGCCGAAACCCTTCTACATCCTGTGCGTCCCCATCCTCGGCCGCGATCGCGCCATCGGCATCGTCACGGTGGTGCGAGACGGAACGCAGGGAAGGTTCAAGGCCTCGACGGTTCAGATGATAGAGGAGATGGCCGGCCAGGCCGCCATGGCGGTGGAGCAATCGGTCCTCTTCGCCAAGATGCGGAGCTACGCGACCGAGGTAGAGCTGAGCTACGACAACACACTCAAGGCGCTGATGGCCGCGCTCGATACGAAGGATGCTGCCACCCACGGCCATTCGGAGCGGGTCTCGCGCCTCACCGTCACCCTCGCCAAGGAGATGGGCGTACCGAAGGAGCGGCTGGTGGACATTGAGCGCGGCGCGCTGCTCCACGACGTCGGGAAGATCGGCGTGCCGGACGCCGTGCTCCAAAAGCCGGACAGCCTCAACGAGAAAGAGTTCGAGGCGATGCAGAAGCACCCGCTGCTGGCCGGGCTCATGGTATCCAACGTGGGCTTCCTCGAAGGGGCAATGCCTATCCTCCTCTACCACCACGAGCGCTACGACGGCACCGGCTACCCATTCGGCCTCGAGGGCGAGGCGATCCCGCTGGAAGCGCGCATCTTCGCCGTGGTCGATGCCTACGACGCGATGACCTCCGATCGGCCCTACCGCAAGGCCATGCCGCCCGAGGATGCGCTGGCGGAGATCAAGCGCAACTCGCGCAGCCAGTTCGACCCCCACGTCGTCGAGGCGTTTACGAACGTCATCGACCGCCTGCAGCCAGCAGAGCACCGGGCCGCCTAACCCACGCTCCCTTTCCGCCCTCAGCACACGCCCCCCGGCACCTCGGCATGCGTCGCAACGCGCTTCCTGACGCAATGCGTCTCCCTAATGTCATCGTCGCGGTTTGACCAGAGATTCGGCCAAAAGCTATCATAGGTAGCTGACAGGAGTGCGACCAGACTCACCCTGGAAGGAGCGTCGATGGCGCCATCGACATCGTTTCCCGGCAACGCAGCCTTCTATCTCATACTGATCGCCTTCGCATCTATCTTTCTGTTCACGGCAGGCGTGCGCGTCGTGGTCATGTTCCGCGCGAAGCGCGAGAACCGGCTCGGCTCCTTCAGCGATATCATCGAGCGTATCGTCACCTTCCCCATGCTGGTGCTGGGAACGAGCCGGATTAACCGACGCCGCTACTGGTACGCCGGACTGCTCCACAGCATGATCTACTGGGGCTTCCTCACCCTCCAGATCAGAACGCTCAACTTCCTCCTCGATGGCTTCCACGAAGCGATCAGCTTCCAGAGCATCTTCGGCATTGTCTACACGCTCTATCGACCGGTGATGGACATGTTCAACCTGATCGTGATCGTCGGCGTCGGCCTGGCAGTGGTACAACGGCTCTTTATCAAGCCGGCCCGCCTCACGCTCAATTGGGACGCTTGGGTGATCCTCTTCCTGACCTGGTTCCTCATGGTGACCGACGTCCTCACCAACAGCTTCGCTATTGTTTTGGAGCGGGGCGATAGGGACGCCTTCACCTTTTTGGCGTTCGGCATGGCGAACCTATGGGACGCCTTCGGCATGAGCCGATCGGTTGCCGAGGCGCTCCACACCACCTGGTGGTACCTTCACCTGTTCGATTTCCTCATGTTCCTCGCCTACCTGCCGATCTCGAAGCACTCGCACATCATCACGGCGCCGTTCAACGTCTTCTTCCGCCGGCTCACGCCCACGGGAGTCCTCCAGCCCATCCCCAACCTGGAGGAGCGCGAGGTCTTCGGCGTGGGCAAGGTAGAGGACTTCTCCTGGAAGCAGATCATGGACACCTACACCTGCACCGAATGCGGCCGCTGCGAGGTCGCCTGCCCCGCCTTCATCAGCGGCAAGGATCTCTCGCCTAAAAAGATCATGCACGATATCCGGAAGGTGGCGGAACAGCAGGTACATGCTCTCACCAATCTGCCCAAGAGCAACGGCGAGATGGAGCCCCTCAAGCTCATCGACGCCGTCGGCTTCGACGCCATCTGGGACTGCGTGAATTGCGGCGCGTGCCAGGAGGAGTGCCCAGTCTTCATCGAGCACGTCCCGGCGCTGACCGACATGCGTCGCTTCCTCGTGATGGACGAGGCGAAGATGCCGGAGACCGCCGCCGCCGTGCTCCAGCAGCTGGAGCAGCGCGGCCATCCCTGGCCGGGCGCCGCCTTCACCCGCACCTCCTGGTTCGAGGAGATGGAGTTCGAGATCCCGAAGTTCGACGGCAGCCAGGAGTACCTCTACTGGGTGGGCTGCACCGGCGCGCTGGTGGAGCGAAACATCAAGGTGACGCAGGCCGTCGCCCGGCTGCTGCACGAGGCCGGCGTCAGCTTCGGCTGTATGGGCGAAGAGGAGACCTGCTCCGGCGACCCTGCCCGCCGCCTCGGCAACGAGTACCTCTACCAGGTCCAGGCTAAGCAGACCGTGGACGTCTGGAAGGACAAGAAAGTGCAGAAGGTGATCACCACCTGCCCGCACTGCTTCAACGTAATGCAGAACGAGTACCCCCAGATGGACGGCAACTTCGACGTGTACCACCACACCCAGGTGCTAGCCGATCTGCTCAAGGACGGCCGGCTGAAGGCGGAGCACGAGCTAGGCGAGAAGGTCGCCTACCACGATTCGTGCTTCCTCGGACGCCACAACGGTATCTACGAGCCGCCCCGCGATGTGATCAAGGCGATCCCCAACGCGGAGCTGGTGGAGCTTCCGCGCTGCAAGGAGAACGGCTTCTGCTGCGGAGCGGGCGGCGCGCACATGTGGGTAGAAGAATCGAAGGGCGATCGCATCAACCACCTCCGCTCGGACGAAGCGCAGAAGAGCGGCTGCAACGTGCTCGCCGCCAACTGCCCGTTCTGCCTCCAGATGTTCGACGATGGCATCCCCTCCGTGGAGCCTGACGAGTCGAAGCGCATGCGCGCCTACGACATCGCGGAGCTGCTGGAGCAGGCGGTCTTCGGCGAGCGCAACGGCAAGCAGGCCGAGGAGCCTGTCGAAGCGGCCACGGAAGCGACGGCGGAAGCGGAGTCCTCATCATGAGCGACGAAGCCGCCAGCGAGAGCGACGAGACTGCCAGCGAATCGCGTGAGGGCGAGCCGCCCCGCGCCGTCCTCTACGCGCTCTATGCGGTGCTGATAGCAGCTCTCTTCGCCGTCTTCATCATCGTGGGCGTCTACGCATAACGGCCGATCCACCCCCGCTCTAGGTACTCTTTGCTTTACAGCCTTCGCCGCATCCTATATACTGATTAGGTAGAGCAGCAGTGTACTGTGGCTGAGGGCGCATCGCCCCTCAGTCTCTCTTTTTTGAAAGGCACGATCATGGCTGAGAAGCCTGTACTCCTCACCAAAGAGGGCTTGGCTAAGCTGGAGAAAGAGCTGGCGCAGTTGACGACCGTCCGCCGCCCCGAAGTGGCGGATCGGATTCGCCAGTCGAAGGAGTTGGCCAGCGCCCAGAACAACGCCGAATACGACGACGCCAAGAACGAGCAGGCGTTCGTCGAAGGACGCATCCTCACCATAGAAACGATGATCAAGGACGCCTCGATCATCGACGAGGAGAAGGCGCACCGCGCCAGCAAAGTGCAGATCGGCTCCACCGTCTCCGTCGTCGGAGCGGACAAGAAGACCCAGCAGTTCACCATCGTCGGCGCGCCCGAGGCTGACCCCAAGGGGGGCAAGATCAGCCACGAGTCGCCCGTCGGTCTCGCCCTTCTGGGGAAGCGGGTCGGCGACGAAGTGAAGGTGAACGCGCCCAAGGGCGCCCTCCTCTTCACTGTGACCAAGATCAGCTAAGGTCCACCTGTCGCCTTCATTGCCAAGATCTTCAGGAAGCCATCATAAGAAAGCCCTGGCTTGTCGTGGAGCATCCACAGACTGCTTGTATAGTTGCATGGAGTGGCGGCAAGGATAGCTGCCTTGCTTACTACGCAGCCGTCCGCCAGGGGTATGCCATTGCTCATTTGGCGAACTTCATCTCTGAGGAGTACGGGCGTGTGCGCTTCCACGGGATCAAGGCTGAGCTCATTCGGGCGCAAGCCCTCGCAATAGGCCTGCCCCTTCTCCAGAAGGAGACCGTGGCCGAGGATTACGAAGCG
Organism: Chloroflexota bacterium; assembly: GCA_022573935.1. The sequence goes on along the minus strand of JACZTE010000059.1, from coordinate 1,866 downwards.
GGGTTTAAGGAGGGGATACGAAGTCTCCTCTCTGATCGCATCGGCGGATTGGTGTTTGGTGACATACACCTCCAGCACTCTTGGGAATGGGCGGAGAGGGTCAGTCGAGAGCTCGGCCTGCAAGTCGTCGAGCCCCTGTGGGGAAGAAGCACGGAAGAGATTCTCTTGGACTTTATCAATAGTGGCTTTCACGCACTGGTGGTGAGCACGCAAGCGAACCTTCTTGGCGAAGAATGGGTTGGGCGCCCTATCGATCTTGCCTTCTTGAGCGATCTCAAAGAAAGGGGCGGCGTTGACCTTTGCGGAGAAAACGGAGAGTATCACACGTTTGTACTTGATGGACCAATCTTCCGAGAGAGAATAGCAATCCTGGAAGCGGGGAAGGTGCTTCGAGGCGGATATTGGTTCTTGGATATTAGAAACTTTGCCCTGTCGCCCAAGGTGGGCTCGGTAAGGGGCGCGAGCTAAGCATTGTGGAGTTCGCCTCCTCTTTCGACGACGCCTGGGCGCGCTTTCAGGCCAGCGATTCGCTCCAGCTTGCCGGCGACACGTCGTGGTGGGACTGGACGCGCGGCCGCGCCCAGTTCCTCACGTTTCTCGTGCGGCCGGCCGGCGACGACGCCCGCGCGCACCTCGCTCGTGTCGTCGAGCGGCTGGCAGGCATCCCCGGCGTCGAGCCGTACCCCGACTGGTACTGGCACATCACCGTGAAGGGCGCCGGCTTCCAGGTGATCAAGCGCACCCACGAGGACGACGTGCTGCGGCAAGACGTGCCGCGCATCGCCGGGAAGGCGCGGGCGCTCTTCGCGCGAGAAGCGACGTTCGAGGCGCAGTTGGGTCTGGCCAACGCGTTCGCCAGCGTCGTCTTCGTCGAGGTGTGGGACGGCGGCCGGATGCGCGAGTTGAACGCCCGCCTGCTCGCGGAGGTATCGGAGATCGCCCGCTACCCGATCGACGGCGAGGGCTACGTGCCGCACATCAGCATCGCCCGCTTTACCTCCAGCGAAGGGCTCGCTGAGCTGAAGTCGACGCTCGAAGCGCTGCGGGCGGAGGGCCCCGGCCCACACTTTTCGGTGCGGCGAATAGAGTTCGTGAAGGTCTGGCTCTCGGAGGAGCCGCCGGAGTTCGACGAGGTGGCCGCCTATCTGCTGCGGGACGCCACCTCCGCTGGGAACCCGCGATGAGCCCGTACCGCGCCGTCATCTTCGATATGGACGGCGTGCTGGTCGACAGCGAGCCCGCCTATTTCGAGGCGGTGAACGAAGTCCTGCTACCTACGGGGAAGCAGATCGAGTGGGAACAGTACCAGCAGCTGCTCGGCACCAGCATCACCGCCACCTGGCAGGGCGTCGTAACGATGCTGGGCATCGAAGCCGACCCCGAAGCGTTCAAAGAGCGGTACAACGATGTCCTCCTAAAGGTCCTGGCGCGGCCGCGGCCGCTGCTGCCCGGCGTGAAGGCTCTGATAGCAGGGCTCCGGCAGCGCGGAGCGTCTATCGGCCTCGCCACCTCGTCGCGGCAGGCGTGGGTGGAGGCAGTGCTGCGCGCCGTCGAACTCCCTCTCGACACGTTCGACGCCGTGGTTTGGCGGCAGATGGCGGAGCGGAGCAAGCCCGCCCCAGACCTCTACCTGAAGGCGGCGGAGCTGGTGGGCGTATCGCCGGAGTCGTGCGTCGCCATCGAAGACACGCCGTCGGGCATCGCCGCGGCGAAGGCGGCGGGGATGTACGCGGTACACGTGCGGTCGGCCAGCACCGCCTTCCCGCCGATCGAGCAAGCGGACCTCGTGCTCGACTCGCTCGCGGACTTCCCGCTGACGCTGGTGGAGTAGGGGCGAGCGGCCGCTCGCCAGGGCGACCGGCCGCT
>JACZTE010000058.1 GCA_022573935.1 Chloroflexota bacterium | reverse complement strand
CTGCGACCTCCTGCGTGTAAAGCAGGCGCTCTAGCCAACTGAGCTAATCGCCCGTGCAACGGATAGTATCGGCAGGCGGCAACCAGGTCAAGATGCGGAGGAACGAGGAACCAGGGTTAGGTTTCGCTTTCGACGATGCGGGTGAAGACCAGCGCCCATTGCTCCATGCCGTTCGCGAGGTAGAAGCGGTGGGCGTCCTTGCGGCCCAGGCCGGAGTCCAACTGCAGGTGCGAGCAGCCGCGCTCGCGCGCCCAGGCCGCCGCCGCGTCGAGGAGCCGCCGGCCGACGCCCTCGCCGCGGCTGGCTGAGGCGACGACGAGGTCCTGGAGATAGCAGCGAACGCCGAAGCGGATCGAGGGAAATTCGACGTACACCGTCGCCAGCCCGACGATCACGCCGTCCACTTCGGCCAGCAGGATGTCCGCCTGCGAGCGCTCGATGCAATAGCGAACGCCCTCTCGCGCTCGCTCGGGCGTGTAGCCGCGCGGCCGCACGCCCGGCGGCTCGAACAGCTCCTCGATGAGGTCGAGCGTCGCGTCCTGATCGGCCGCTGTCGCCGGGCGAACGGCGACGCCGGTCATTCCTTCTCCAGCCACTGGTTGAACCGAGGGGTTCGCTTCTCGCGGAAGGCGGCGATGCCTTCGCGGGCGTCCGGGTGGTGATCGCTGATCGCGGTCTTCGACGCGATGTCGTCCAGCGCTTGGGCGAAGGTCTGCTCGGCGGCGATGTAGAGCGAGCGCTTGAGCAGGCGCATCGCTACCTGGGGGCCGTTCGCCAGCTCTCGCGCCAGCTCCATCGCGCGGTCCATCAGCTCCTCCGGCGGGGTCACTTCGTGCAGCAACCCCAGCGCCAGCGCCTCGTCCGCGGGCACGATGCGGCGGCGCATGAGGAAGTCCATCGCCTTCGCCACGCCCATGAGCTGGACGAGGAGGAACTGGCCGCCTTCGTCCGGCAGCAGCCCGAAGCGGAGCGTGCCGCTGCCCAGCCGCGCCGCGCTGGAGGCGATGCGAAAGTCGCAGGAGAGCGCCAGCGAGAGGCCGGTCTGGATGGCGATGCCGTTGATGGCGGCGATGGTGAGCTTATCGAGGCTGCGCACCGCCACGTTCAACGGCTGCGAGAGGCCGCGTAGGCCCTCGTAGGTGCCGATGGGGTCGCGGTGTCCGCCGGGGATCTCGGGCAGAAGCTGCTGGGCATCTCCGTAGTCTGGCTTGCGGCCGGTGATGTCGTCGCCAGCGGAGAACGCCCTCCCGGAGCCGGTGAAGACCACTACCCGCACGGCGTCGTCCATCTGCGCCTGCGATAGCGTTTCGACCAGATCGCGCTTCATCGGCTGGGTCATGCCGTTCAGCCGCTCGGGTTGGTTGAACGTGATGAGCGCGATGCCAGGGTCCTCTAGCGTAATCTCGAAGCCGCGGAAGGCGCCCGTTTGCATCGTCGCCTAGCTCCTCTCGCCAGCGTTCTTCGTCGCTACGCCGCAGATGTCCCAGAGCGGCATGCTGCGCAGCGGCCCCTCCACGCGGAGGCCCGCCTCGGCCAGCGCCGCCTGCCACTCCTCGGGATCGAACGTCGACTCGATGGCGTGCGGGAGGATGCGGTAGAAGCCGCGCACCTTCTTGCGTGATGGCTCGGCGAAGCAGAAGCGGCCGCCTGGCTTGAGCACCCGGCCCACCTCCCGCAGAGAGGCTTGCCAGTCTGGCACATGGTGGACGACACCCGACTCGAACACGGCGTCGAAGAGGCCGTCCTCGTAGGGCATCTCCGTGGCGTCGGCCACCCTGAGATCGAGGCTGTCGTCCTGGAGCCGGCGGGCCAGCCTGCGGCGGGCGAGATCGACCATCGACGGATCGAAGTCGAACGCGGAGAGGCAGCGGGGGTTGAGCTGTTCGATGATCAGCGATGTGGAGACGCCGCGGCCGCAGCCCATGTCCAGCACGCAGGCGTCGGGAGTGAGTTTAGCCCAGCGGAGGAACGTTCGCACCTCGCGGCGCTGGAGCCAGGCGCGAAAGGGGCTGTTCACCAGCCATCGTTCCAGAGCCGACATCTCTGCCATGGGTTGAGTCCCTCGCTACCCGTCACCCTGAGCCCTTCGTCTCATGTCATTCTGAGCGCAGCGAAGAATCTAGGCAGGGCTCAGGATAAACTCCGCGAAGGGTCTGGCCCTAGCTGCTGGGCTCTCGTGGTGCCGTCACTCCGTACTGCTCGTCCATTCCGGTCCGGCGCGCATCACAAGCCCTGATACCACTTCGCCAGCTCCCGGCCGATCGTGTGCGGGTTGTCCTCCTGCACGAAGTGGACGCCCGGGCCAATGTCCACCGTCTTCAGGTTCTTCAGCGCCTGTTCCAGCGCCGGCACCATCCCGGCCGCGATGAGCGCCCCGGGCGTGGCATGGAACAGGATCTTCGGCAGGTCGGTCTGCTGGAGCCACGCCCAGTACGCCTCCGCCGCCTCGTGCACGTCCTTCGGCTCCCCCTCGATCGGGATCTCGTTCGGCCAGCGCCAGACCGGCTTGCGCGCGGCCTCTTCCTTGTAGGGCTCTCGGTAGTGATTCATCTCCTCGTCGGTCAGCGTCCGCACCACGGAGCCGGGCAGCACGGCCTCGATAAACATGTTCTTGCTGATCAGCAGGTCTTCGCCGACGTCTTTCGTGCGAAACGACTTGAACAGGTCGCGGGCCTGCTCCGGGAAGTCGGCCCAGGTCGTCGGCCGCAGGATCGCCTCCATGAAGGCGAGACCCTTCACGTTGCCTTCGTGCCGCCGCGCGTAGTGGAAGCCCAGCGCCGATCCCCAGTCGTGGATGACGAAGGTGATATTGCGCAGCCCGAGCTTCTCGATGAAGCCCTCCACGTAGCGCGAGTGATCGAAGAAGCGGTACTCGATGTCCGGCTTGTCCGACTTCCCCATGCCGATCAGGTCCAGCGCGATCGCCCGGCCCACCCCGGCAGCGTACGGGATGATATTTCGCCAGAGGTACGACGATGTCGGGTTGCCGTGGAGGAAGAGGATCGGGTCGCCGGTCCCCTCCTCGACGTAGTGGATCTTCGATCCCTCCACCTCGATGAACTTCGACTCGAACGGGAACGCCGCTGAGATCTCCCTGTCGTCGGCCATGCGATTGACTCCTTCTTAGCTCACGAAACTACGGTGCATCTTGCACCACCAAAGGCGAGGCGCAACAGCACGCCCACTTGCGAAAGGTATGGCCTTAGCTGGTGGGCTTGGGCAGCTCTTGCTCCGATAGGAGCCGCTCGACGAAGATGTCCAGCACGCCGCCGCAGATCTTGTCCTCGCCCTCAACGTCCTCGGTGAGATCGACGGTGACGAGGCGCGGCTGGCCGTCGCGCATGGTATCCATCGCTGCCTGCCACACCTCGGCCTCGCCGCAGCCGCCGCCGATGGTGCCGCAGAGGGAGCCATCGGGGCGAATGGCCATCTTCGCGCCCGGCTTGCGGGGCGTCGAGCCGCGGCTGGAGGCGACCGTCGCCACGACCAGCGGCTGGCCCGATTCCAGCGCCCGTTCGATCTCGTCGTACACGTCGTTCACGATGTCCTCCCGCGTAACAGCGGTTCCAGGATAGCGCCAGCGAGCTGGCGGGGACAAGCGCTATGAGGGCACGTCACCCTGAGCGCCCACCTTGTCACCCTGAGCAGAGCGAAGGGTCTGGCCCCTGTAGGCGAAGTAGTCGGGTATCGGATAGGGGCTAGATTCTTCGCTCCGCTCAGAATGACAAATAAACATCACTCTCAGCGTCGCTGGGCGACCACCCAGATGTGGTTCGAGAACCAGCGGTTCAACGGCGGGAAGCGGCTGAACGGGCGCAAGAAGCGAACGACGTCCAGCAGCTGCAGCAGGACGTTGTCCCAGCGGCGCTTCGGGTCGAAGAATGGGCCGTGCGGCGGCTCCCAGAAGTCGATCCGCTCGATGCGAAAGCCGTGCCGCTCAAGCGCCGCCCGCAGCGATGCCGCCGACTGTGGGTTGACGTGGAGCCGGCGCTCGTATTCGTTGTGGGGCGGCAGCGGATCGGTGGGCAGCACCAGCTTGTTGAGCAGGCGGCCCTGGAGCCCGAGGAGCCGCGCGATGCGGAGCACGAGCCGGTGCACGTTCCTGACGTAGTAGCGGTAGGTGATCTCCTCGAAGCGCCGGTTCGGGGAGGTGTGGATGATCAGCCGGCCGCCGGGCTTCAGCGCGTGCTGGAGCTGCTGGAACGCGCGCTCGAGCTGTGGCTGGTGGACGTGCTCGACGAAGTCCAGCATCAGCGCCACGTCGAACGCCTCCGCCCGGAAGGCGAGGCTGGTCGCGTCCATGCGAACGAGACCGGGGCGCACGAGGCCGGCGCGAGCAGTGTCGCTGTCCAGCGACCGCTGGGCCAGCCCCAGCGCGGCCTGCGCGTAGTCGATGCCGATGGCGTGCGCGCCGAGGCGGGCGCTGTTCGACACGATCTCGCCGCGCCCGCAGGCGATGTCGAGGAGGCGCATGCCGGGGCGCGGCTTGGCCAGCTGCAGCGCCCGTCGCAGGCGGGGCGTGAGCGCGCGGCCGCCGCTGGTGCGAAACTCCTCGTGCCCCTCGACTGCGCTCAGAAAGTATTCGTCCGTGTACTCCGCCTGGTCGACGGCTACGGGGTCAGTGTGCGTCGTTGGTTCTGATCGCTCGCTCATGCTCACTCCTGTGTGGTACGGTGCTCATTCTGCCCAGGATCCGCGCGGCGCGTCAACGATGCTCGTGGAAGACACGCAGGGGAATCTAACCTTGACGTTGAGGTAAAACATCGCTAGGATATGGGCGAAATGGCACAGAAGCGCGCTTCGACCGCTGTTGGCCCTGAGGAGCCCTGCCTCCAGATAGGAGAGGTAGCGGAGCGAACCGGTGTCACCCAGCGCACCCTGCGCTTTTACGAGGAGAAGGGGCTCCTGAAGCCGCCTAGCCGCCTGGAGGGCGGCTTTCGTCTCTATTCAGAGGTGGACATCCAGCGCGTGGAGCAGATCAAGCGGCTCCAGAAGCTGCTCGGGTTCACGCTGGCGGAGATCAAGGAGATGGTGGACGCCGAAGAGGTGAAGCTGCAGCTTCGGGCCGAGTATCGCCCCGAGTCGGCGATCTCCCAGAAGAAGACCCAACTGCTGCGCGCCATCGAGGTTACCGAGCGTCAGCACGGCCTCATTCGCCAGAAGGTGGGCGCCCTTGGCGAGATGCAGACCAAGCTTGAGGAGCGGCTGGACACGTTTCGCGGTTGGCTCGTCCAGCTCGAAGAGGCCCAGGCAAAGGCTGACGGCAAGGCGAAGACAAAAGCGAAGGCATAGCCGAGCTGCCCCTGCTTACGACAGGAACGCCCTCTAAATAAGGAGGGCGTTGTTGATCCGTTGCTGATGTACAGAGGGCGTCGTTATTGTGCCGAGCCCGGCTGGCGTTAGTGGTCTGGCTCTTTCTGCGGTGGCGGGGGCTTCACCCAGCCCATCGCCACTCGAAGTAGGTAGAGCACCAGCCCCACTCCGGCAGCGCCGCCGAAGGCCATCAGCGTCCACACCTGTACCGGTACGCGCGAGTCGTCGTCAGCGCTCGCTTGCGCATCGCGGCCTTGCGCGATGGCGCCGGTGGGCACGCTCCATGCTGCCGTCGCATCGACCGACGCGAAGGCCGGCCGAGGCTCCGCCTGGCGCGCTGCGACGGCAGCGGAGGGGCTCGTAAGGGCCCACAGTCCGCCCACCAACGCGATCGCGACGATCGCCAGCGGTAGTCTCATCGTTGCCACGTCAGTCCATCTCCACACCCAGGCGCGCGAGTAGCCCGGTCAGCTCATCGTCGGAGTAGAAGTGGAGCACGAGGCGGCCGCGGCCGGTCGACCGGCGTCGCAGCTCCACCTTCGTGCCAACGGCGGCCCGCAGCTTCGATTCGAGCGCGGCCGTCTCGGGATCGTCCTGGGGATGCGCCGGGGAATCGGGCGACGGCGAGCCGTCGTGCCAGCGACGCACGAGCGTCTCCGTCTGGCGCACGTTTAGCTGTCGCTCCGTCACCTGCTGCCATGCCGCGCGGCGATCCTCCTCGCTCTTCAGCCCGAGGAGGGCGCGGGCGTGTCCTTCGGAGATGGCGCCGGCGGCGAGACCGGCCTTGATCTCGTCGCTCAGCGTCAGGAGGCGCATGGTATTGGCTATAGCCGTCCGGCTGCGGCCTACCCGAGTGGCGATCGCCTCCTGGCTCATGCCAAACTCCTCGGCGAGACGCCGGTATGCCTGTCCCTCTTCGAGCGGGCTCAGGTCTTGGCGCTGGAGGTTCTCGACCAACGCCAGCTCAAGCCGTTCGTGTGTGGCGGCCTCTTTCACGACGACGGGTACGCGGCTCAGGCCGGCCAGGCGGGCCGCCCGCAGCCGTCGTTCGCCGGCGATCAGCTGGTAGGTCCCTTCAGCATCGCTGGCGCTGACCAGGAGCGGCTGAAGGATGCCATGCTCGCGAATGCTCTGCGTTAGCTCCTGTAGCGACTCCTCGCTGATGGAGAAGCGCGGCTGCTGCG
>JACZTE010000057.1 GCA_022573935.1 Chloroflexota bacterium | reverse complement strand
CAGGGCTGATCATGCCGGCGCCGGGTTTGCGGGTTATTTTGGACATGGCGGCGCACCATGAGTCAAACTGGATTCGCCGTCAATAAGTATTTTTGGAATCAAGATGTTAGACACTATATCGTGGATTCCGCTTTAAGCGGGACTCAACATCTTGTGGATAAGTCTAGTGGGACTCTGGCTCCAAAAGACGCCGGATCGGGGCAAAGGACCGGCGGTGATGGCGGGTTGGTCCCTGGGCGGCGAGGCCCTCTTGGTGCCGGGCGGTGCCATAGCCGGCATTGTGTTCCCAGCCGAAGCCGGGATGGCGCCGGGCCAGTTCGGCCATGATGCCGTCGCGGGTGACCTTGGCGACGATGGAGGCGGCGGCGATGGAAAGGCTCAGCCGATCGCCGCCCACCACGGTCTTGACGGCGCAGGGCAGCTTCGGCGCCCGGTTGCCGTCGACCAGGGCGAGGTCGGGCAACACATCGAGCGCCCGGAGCGCCCGGCCCATGGCCAGCATGGTTGCTTCCAGGACATTGACCCGGTCGATCTCGGCGGCAGAGGCGCCGCCGATGCCGATATGGACGCCGTTGCCGATGAGCGCCCGCAAGCCGGCGTAGATTTGCTTGCGCCGTGCGCGCGAAAGCGCCTTGGAATCGTCGATGGTATTCAGGAGGCCCATCGGCAAGCGGTCACGGTCAAGCACCACGGCGGCGGCGATGACGGGACCGGCCCAGGGCCCGCGTCCGGCTTCGTCGATGCCGGCAACGAGCCCGGGATGGGCAAGCTCTAGTCGGAAGTCGGGCATCGCCGGAAACTAACATGGTTGGCTGGAAGTGAAAGCCTGCTCGCGCTAAAACAATTTCAGTTGTTGGCCGGGCAGGGGCGGTGGGCGGAACCCCGAGGTATCGAGCATGCCGCCCTCGCGCGGGTTCAATTCCAGGCGCCGGCACGCGGCCTTGAAGCGCTGGCCCAGCATGGTGGCATAGCTCCCGGTTCCCACCATGCGGCTGCCGAAGGCGGGATCGTTGAGGCGGCCGCCACGGCTTTGCCGCACCAGGCTGAGGACGTGGTCGGCCTTGTCCGGGTAATGGGTGGCGAGCCACTGGGAGAACAGCTCCTTGAGCTCATGGGGCAGGCGCAACAGGATGTAGCCCGCCGATGTGGCCCCGGCCCGGGCGCCGGCGGCGCGGAGGATGAGGGCAACCGCCGTAAGCAGGAGCCTGCCTCGGCTCATGCCCGGCTGTACCAAGGCGCAACCGGGTCGGGCGCAAGGAGAACGGTCCGATTCTGCTGCACTAGGCTATCATACTCGTCTACAACCGCAGCGTGAAGAGCCATTCGCCCCACGAACGTAGGGTGGGTACTATAGGAGTGTGAGCGAGCCGCCTTCCGTCGGCATCGTCGTCGTGAACTACAACAGCGCCGATTTCATCGGCGAGTTCATCGACTCGATCGGCCGCCTCGACTACCCTAACGCGCATCTCGTCATCGTAGATGGCGGGTCGCACGATGGCTCCGCGTTCCAGATCGCGACTCGCTTTCCCCAGGCCCACGTTATCCACTGCCACGAGAACGTGGGGACCGCCAGCGGCAACAACATCGGCGCGCGGTACTGCCACGAACAACAATTCGACTACATCCTCTTCCTCAACAATGACACCAGCCACCAGCCCGGCTTCCTTCACCTCTTAGTGGACGCCGCGGACGAGCAGACCATGGTGGTGCCCCGTATCCTCTACGCGGAAGACCCGCGCTTGATCAGCACCCATTCCGGCGATTTCGACTGGACGCTGGGGCTCTTCCGCAACACCCACCACGGTAAGCTGGACGGTTCCGCTACCCGCAGCCGCCGCGAGGTGCAGACCGCAAGCTTCTGCTGCATGCTGGTGCCGACGTCCGCGTTCAACGAGATCGGGCCGCTGGACGAGCGCTTCTTCATGTACTACGAAGAGACCGACTTCCTGCGGCGGGCGCTTGAGCAAGGCTATCGCCAACTCTACGTGCCTGAGGCGGTGATCTACCATCGAGAGAGCGCTTCGAGCGGCGGCGGCTGGATGACGCCCTTCAAGTACTACTACGCCACCCGTAACCGACCGTACCTGGTGCGCAAGCACATGCGCTCGCGATGGAAGTACAGCTACTTCACGCTCTACTTTTGGGCGACACGCGCGGCATTTTTGCTCCGCTATGCGTTCTCCGGCGAGCGGGCGATGCTGAAGGCGCTGCTTCTGGGCATGCTGCACTACTACCAGGGACGGATGGGCCGCACCCTGGAGGTGCAGGACTTCTAGCACTCGTGAGCTCAGCCGAACCGATGCGCATCGCCGTCGACGGCTCCGCAATCCCGCGCCAGATGGCCGGCGCCGGCGTCTACACCTACCAGCTGGTGCGGGCGCTTGCCGAGATGGCTGGCGCGCACCAGCTCACGGTCTTCGCCCGTACGGGCCTCTTCGACGAGCTGGCCGCAGAGCAGCCACGGCTGCAGGTCGTCCACATCGACCAGTCATCTCGAGTGGCGCGCCTCGCCTGGGAGCAGACGCGGCTGCCTTCGCTGCTCCGCCGCCACGAGATCGACCTGCTCCATTCGCCGCACCACCACACCCCGCTGGCAACTCGGCGGCCACGTGTGGTCACCTTCCACGACGTGACGTTTCTCGTCTTGCCCGAACGCTACCCAGCCGCTCGTCGCCTCTACATGGCTACGGTGACCCGCGCCGCCGCCCGCGTGGCCGAAACCATCATCACACCATCGCAGACGGTTCGGCGCGATGTGATCGACAGGCTGGGCGTCCCCGACGAGCGTGTCGTTACCATCCCGGATGCGGCCGGTCCCCAGTACGTCCCCATCGAGGACGAGTCGGTGCTGGACCGCCTCCGTCAGCAGTACCAGCTGCCCGGCCGCTACATCCTCAGTATTGGCAGTCTTGAGCCGGGGAAGAATCGTGGCCGTCTCATCCAAGCCTATGCCGGCCTGGAGGGCGCGGGCGCCGACTGCCCGCTGGTGGTGGCTGGCCTGCCGGCGTGGCGCTACGAGGGCGACTACGAGCAGGCGCGACGGTTGGGACAGGGCCAGGTGCGCTTTCTCGGCTACGTGCCGGACGGCGACTTGCCGGCTCTCTACAGCGCGGCGACGCTACTCGCGTTCCCATCGCTCTACGAGGGGTTCGGGCTGCCGGTGTTGGAGGCGATGTCCTGCGGCACGCCGGTCGTGACCGCCAATGTAGCGGGGACGGCGGAGATCGCCGGCGACGCGGCACTCCTCGTCGACCCGCGAAACGTGGGAGCGCTGGCGGAGGCGATGGGCCGGCTGCTCTCGGACGACGCGCTACGAACCGACCTCCGGGCGCGCGGCCTCGAACGGGCGAAGCAGTTCTCGTGGCAGCGCACCGCCCGCGAAACGCTCTCCGTCTACGAATCGGCGGCGAAGTCCTGAGGGACAGGCTTCAGCCTGTCGGGCTGAGCCGTTCGTCGTCGGGCTGAAGCCCCGACCCGCAGAGAGAGACCGCTCGGCTAAAGCCCGACCCACAGAGAGGGCCCAGCTAGAACCTCTGCCGCAGCGAATGTGGTAGCCTTCCACGCATGGATGTCTCCATCGTCATCGTCAGCTATAACGGGCGCGAGCTGCTCCGCCGCTCCTTACGCTCCATCTACACACACACGCAAGAGGTCGACTTCGAGGTGATCGTCGTCGATAACGCCTCACAGGACGAAACGCCGGAGATGGTGCTGGCGGAGTTCCCGCAGGTGACGCTGGTGCGGAGATCCAGCAACGACGGCTTCGCTCGCGGCGTGAACCAGGGGATCGGGCTGGCCCGCGGCGAGGCATTCTTCATCCTCAATCCCGACACAGAGCTGACCAGCAATCTGCTACCGCCCATGCTCGCGTACCAGCGGGAGCACCCGACGATCGGCATCCTCGCCCCTAAACTGCTGGACGCCGACGGCTCTGTCCAGCTCTCGTGTCGCGCCTTTCCCGGCCTCAACACCGCCCTGTTCAACCGCTACTCGCTGCTCACCCGGCTCTTGCCCGGCAACCGCTTCTCCAAGCGCTACCTGATGACCGATTTCGATCACGACGCCATCGCCGACGTGGATTGGGCATCGGCGGCGTGCTGGCTGCTGCCCCGCTTCGCCCACGAGAAGATCGGGCCGCTTGATGAAGGCTACTTCTGGTCGATCGAAGATGTGGACTACTGCCGGCGGGCGCATCGCGCGGGGCTGCGCGTGGTCTACTTTCCGGAGGTATCGGTGCGGCACCACATCGGCGTGAGCGCCGCCACTCTCGCCAGCCGCACGATCAGGGAGCGACACCGCGGCATGTGGCGCTACTATCGCGCCTACATGCGACCGGACAACGCAAGCGCGCGCCTCGTAGCCGATGCCATGGTGCGGACAGGGATCCTGCTACGCTGTGGCGCGCAGCTTGCCGTCCACAACGCTCGGCGTGTGCTACGGCCCGGGCAGCGATAGCGCGCGATCCGTCAGTCTTGCTCGCCGTGCCCGAGGACGCTTGCCGGAGACTCGTCCGTCACGCCCAGGCGCCGGCGGAGCCAGATTATGCTGGCGCTGTTCCAAAGCGAGAAGATGTACCCGAGCCTGGTGAGAATCGCTGCTACCAGCAGCAGTATGCTCACCAGCACCAACGCCTCCAGGACAAACACGTGGACATAGTGGAGAAGGATGGCGCCTCCCGCCAGGAGGGCCGAGATAGTGTACAGCACGGCCAGCAGGCCTCGCGGGCCGAACCCGGCGTGTTCCAATCGATGGTGGATATGGTCCTGATCGCCCAGCAGGGGGTTGCGATGATCGAGCACCCGACGCACCACAGCAAGCACCGTATCGAGGATCGGGAAGCCCAGAGCGACGATAGGCACGGCGATGAAGACGGCCTCGGTCGTGCCGGTGGCGGCGCGAATAGAGAGCGCGCCGAGGATGAAGCCCAGCAGCAGCGCGCCGGAGTCGCCCAAGTAGACGGAAGCGGGCGGCAGATTGAAGGGGAGCAACCCTAGGCCGGCTCCAGCAACAGCGACTAGCAACAGCGCGACCGTCGGGTGGTCCGCGTTGGCGGCTACCTGCGCCAGCGTTACTGCCGCCAAGATGGCCACACCCGCCGCCACACCATCGCGACCGTCCACCAAGTTGATCGCGTTGGTGAAGAACACCACCCAGAGCACCGTCACTACTGGCGCCATCAGGCCCAACGTGAACTGTGGCCCCCAGGGCAGACCGACCTGATCGATGCTGTAGCCGGCGGAGTAGACGGCGGAGGCAGCGGCCATTTGGGCCAGCAGTTTGGGTCGCCAGCCGAGCACCTTCCAGTCATCAAGGAAGCCCACGGCGAAGATGAGGGCGCAGGCGGCCAAGAACGCCAGGAAGTCGCCCGATTTGGGTGAAAAGAGTTCCGAGGCTCGGTCAGAGATCGCGGAGGCGATGAATGGCGTCAGGGCGAAGGTGACGAAGACAACGACGCCGCCCCAGCGCGGCCGTTCGCTGGTGCCTCGCCCCTCGTGGAAGAGGCCGGCGAGGCGCGCCGTGCGTGACGCCGCCAGCAACAGGAGCGTCGTGGTCAGACCCAGACCCACCGCCAGCGCTAACGTGATGATATAGACGTCTAGCATCTCCCCGCCTCGCACTCCGCCGTCATCACCGCATCAGTGTAGCATGACGCCTGAGAGGACAGTGCCTGTGCCAGCCCTTGTCCGGTGGACACCGGCCCACTACACTCGAATGACGTGCTCTGGTTTCGCATCAGCTTCGTCACCCCAGTACTCTTGCTGGCCCTCCTTGCGGCCTGCGGGAGCGGCGATGACGCTCCGCCGGCCGGGATAGGTCCAACTCCTACCACCATCAACGGCTCCACCGTCGTACCTGTAACACCCGTCGACAAGCCACTGACGGTACCCGCGGGGGCGCAGCCGATCGAGCAGACCACGACGCTGGGGCGCTTCATCCGGCGGGCGAACGAACCGCCGGAGTCGATCGAGACGCGCCAGTTGGAGGACGCGTCTTGCGAGAACGAGCTGCTGGCTTTCCAGACCTCAGCGGAGACGATCTACGCTCCACATGTATGCGGCGACAGCTTCTGGTCCGCTGAACAGAAGGCAGACTTTGTCGGTCACGAGGTAGCCATCGTGCTAGAGGCGTCAGAGACTCGCTTCCGCATTCTCATCGAGACGGCCGCGGGGGCGCAGGCAGAGTTCACTGTCCCCGGCATCTGGGTCGAATAAGCCGTGGCCGCCATCCGCGCCGTCGTCTTCGACCTTGGTCACACCCTCTGGGACTTCGCCCCGCGCGAGGACGCTCGCCGGCTCTGCGCTCTGCGCATACACGAGAGGCTGGTGGCCACGCTGGGCGGTGATGTGCCGCCGCCCGCGGAGCTGGACCGGGCGCTGAGCGCAACGGTGGCACGCTGGCTCGAGAGCTGGAACAGCGATCGGCTGGAGCAGCCGCCCAGCGAACGGCTGGTGAGCGAGGCGCTCGCGACGCTGGAGCTGGCGCCCGACGACGACCTGCTGCGCGA
>JACZTE010000056.1 GCA_022573935.1 Chloroflexota bacterium | reverse complement strand
TACGACATCGCCCGCTTCGGCGCCGAGGTGTTCCGCGCATCGCCGCGCCAAGCCGACCTGATGATCGTGGCAGGCACCGTCACCTGGAAGATGGCGCCGGCGGTGCGCCGGATCTACCTGCAGACGGCGGAGCCGCGCTGGGTCATCGCCTTCGGCGGCTGCGCCACCATGGGCGGTCCCTTCGCCTTCGGCTACAGCACCCTCCCCGGCGTCAACCTCGTCGTCCCTGTCGATGTCTACGTGCCGGGCTGTCCGCCGCGGCCTGAATCGCTTCTCCAGGGGCTGATGCTACTCCAGGACCGGATCATGCAAGCGGACCGAACCGGCCAGCGCAAGCGACCGGAACCCGATGGCGACTTCAGCCCGTACCTCCTTCCGGAGGATCCCATCCGTCTGGAGCTGGAGTCACTCTTCCCGCCCTTCGGCACGGCCGAAGACGCGGCCGGCACGACAGCCGGCTAGATCACCACGCTCTCCCCAAATCCGCGACGAGCACGCGTGTTTTTCGCGTCTTCCGCGTCTGCTCCGCGCTGAAGCTCCGCTCATCAACGGCCGAACATTAAGATGAACACCCATCGTCAAGCAAAAGGAGCGACCCATGCTGCGCAGAATCAGCCTCGCCTTTCTACCACTGGCTTTACTGGCCGCCGCCTGCATCGGTGGCGGCAGTGAGAGCGCCACCGATGAGCGCGCTACGCCGGAGCCGACCTCGCCGCCATCCGCCTCCACCAGCGACACGGACACGGTCGAGCCTGGCAGAGCAAGCGACGCCCGCCTCAACCCCTTCCAGTTTCTGGACGGACCTGGCCAGCAGCCGACCTCTCTACCACCCGCCTCCACCAGCGCCACGTACACGATGGAGTCTGGCGGAGCAGTCGACGCCCTGCTCAGCGGCCTCAACCCCTTCCAGCTTCTGGACAGCCTTGGTCAGCAGCCGTTCTCGCAGCAGGTGGACCCATCCGTCGAAGCGATGCTGCTGGATGCCGACGACCTACCGGCCGATTTCGTACCGCTCGGCCAGTTCACGCTCACCATACCCAGCGACATTGGCCCAATGGAGATAGCGGCCAGCCAGTTCGTGATCGGCGATCCGGGGGGCGAGGACTTCGACGCGTTGGTGATGTCGGCGGTCATGACCCTGCCTCCGGAAGCCCTCGCCGAGCTAGGCGACCTGAGCGATCTGGAAGCGGCCGCGCAGGCGGAGTTTTCCCAAGGAATAGCGGAGGCTGAACAGTTAGGCTTAGCTCTAGGTGATTTCCGGCTGTTGGACGCCTCGGGCCTAGGCGATGGCGGCCTCGGCATGCACATGGAGCTCGACTTCGGGGCGCTCCTTGGCGAGCTGGCTACGGCATTGGGCGCTCCTGAGGAGGAGATCCCCGCCGCCGGCTTCGTCATCGAGATGTACATGTTCTTCCGCGGCGAACAGATGCTGATGGTCGTCGTCATGGAGACGCTGGGCCAGTCGACCGGCGTGGATGCGCGGGAGCTGGCAGAGACGATGGACGCGAAGGCGGCCGCCGCTTCCTGACCGGCCGTGCTAATCAACGCCGAAGGCCGGTCTCGAGACCGGCCTTCGTTATGTATGGTTATGTACTGGGGCCCCTCGGCTCGCCTACCCTTAGTACCGAAACCAGACCTTCCCCACGATCAGCTCCCGGCCCACCGGCCCGAAGTGGCGGCTATCCGTGCTGCTCTGCGGGTTGTCGCCCAGCACCAGCCAGCCGTCAGGCCCGGCCTCGCTATCGATGCGCTTGATCAGCAGCCGATCGGGCCGGCGCGGGTCGCGCACGACGACGAGGTCGCCCGGCCGCGGCCTGGAGAACCAGTACGCAGCCTTATTGACCAGCACCCGCTCTCGCGGCGAGAGCGCCGGCGACATGCTCTCCCCCTCGACCAGATAGCGGGCGAACGGGAGGAGCGCACCTAGTTTCGGCAGCATGGCTACCGGGGGGCTGTCGCTCAGGAGCTACGGCGCCGGGTAGACGGACTCTCCGCCTACGGCCTGGCGCGAAGGCTGACGCTGGACGGAGGCGCCCTTGCTGGCCCAGAAGGCCTCGGCGAACGTCTGCACAGCCGCGAGCAGCTCCTCCGCCGCCTGCATGTTGACCTCCTGCCTGTTCTTCCCGGCCAGCTTCATGATGTTCCAAACGTTGGTGTGCAGGTCAGGGGCCTTCTCCAGATGCTCCGGCTTGAAGTAATCGCCCCAGATGATGCGCACCTCTTGCTTGACCAACTCCGCGTGCTCCTCTTTCACCGCGATGTAGCGGGAGAGCGAGTTGTGCCAGGCAGCGCTCTTCGCCTGGTCGCCTGGCCCAGGAGCATCGCCTAGATCGCTGATCAGCTGGTTCATGCGCACCACCGTCTGCGCCCCGATCTGGGCAACGTGCGGATCGTAGATGCCGCAGGGGATGTCGCAGTGGGCGGAAACCGTCTCAGGCGGGAACAGCCGGTCGATGAGACGAAGCGAGGAACGAAGCAGAGATTTCATAGCTACCTCCATGCAACTAAATACGGGCGTACCGCCGCAGTGTAGCAGAGGAAGTTTCGACTGTAAATACCGTGCTCGGCCGAGACTGGCCGGGCCTACGCCGCGGCGCGCTCGTCCAGCAGCCGCGTGCCCGACTCGGCGAACACGGCTGTGAACGCATCGACGCAGCGCGCGTCCAGCTGCGACCCGCGGACGCGCAGGAGCTCCGCCATCGCCTCCAGGTGGCTCACGCCGTCGCGGTACGGCCGCTTCGACCGCATCGCATCGTACGTGTCGGCGACAGAGATGATGCGCGATAGTTGTGGGATCTCCTCGCCCGCGAGGCCATCGGGATAGCCATCGCCATCGAATCGCTCGTGGTGGGCCCTGATCACGCCAGCCAGGCGGCGCAGCGCCGTCACCTTCTCGGCGATCTCGTAGCCGCGCACGGTATGCGTCTTGAGCAAGTCGAACTCCTCGTCGGTGAGAGGGCCGGGCTTCGCCAGGATCGAGCCGGGGATGCTGATCTTGCCCACGTCGTGCATCTCAGCGGCGACCACGAGCGACCGCAGATCACTCGAGGAGAGGCCCATTCGCTTGCCGATGGCGAGCGCGTAGCCCGAAACGCGGCGGACGTGGCCGAACGTCTCCACGTCCTTCGCCTCCACAGCGTCGACCAGCTCCAGGATGGGGGCGTCGAGGCCGCGGTTAAGCTGGGCAAGCGCGTTGCGCATCGAGAGCGCGTCCGCGATAGCGCGCAGCGAGCCGGAGCGCCGCACCTCCATCGCCCAGCCGGCGAAGAGGACGGCGAAGGCGATGCCGTAGAGGCCGTGGTAGAGCCACCAGGAGACGTGCCACACCGGGCCCCAGAGCAGGATCGCCTGCACTTCAAGCAGCAGCACCAGCGTCGCCACCATGGCGATCTGGGACGGTAGCCGCGCGAAGACGTACGCCTGGTAGTAGCGCCAGGCGGCGAAGCCCAGGAGACCGGCCGAGGCGAATCCCATGCTGAGCTGGACGCTCCGCTCACCGATCGGCGCCCAGTCGAGCCAGGACTCGACGGTGAAGCTCAGGGTGATGTAGGCGATGACCGTAGCGACCCCCACCCCGACGAACGCCCTGCCGCTGCGCTCGATCAGGCGCTCGACGCGGGCAGGCAGACCGACGACGCTCATCGCCACGAATGCCGCGCCCGCCAACACGCTGAGCCAGGCAGAGACGGCGAGCGAGGCGTAGTACTCATCGACGATGAAGCCGGGCGTGGCCAGGCCATGCACGGCGAAGATGCCGGCGATGCTAAAGAAGGCCAGGCCGAGAAAGAGGAGCCTCGTCTCACGCAGGGTGCTGGCCGAGGCGATGACGATCGCGCAGGCGACGGCCGCCGCCAGCGCCGTGATACCGACAGCGTAGAAATGGAAGGTGAAGGCCATCACTCGCGGGTCGAACTGCGGCAGGGCGAGCAGCAGCGCGAAAGCGACCATCGGCGTCGCCAGCGCCGCGATCCCCAACCCGGTCAAGATCGTCCCTCTGCGTTCCGTCATCATTCGCTCGATATACCCCTAGGGATTATCGGCAGGCGGGCTTCCTGGCGACAGGCTATGGGCCAGCGGCGCTACTGACCGTGACGCAGAACAGGGCGCCCTTCTCGAGCAAGAAGGGAGGCGCCTCCGAGCAGGCGAATTCGCTGCCTGCGTCAGCGCTTTCGCGGAGCATCCAGATCGTGTACGTCCCGCCGTCGGAGACGTACCAATACCCGTTAGCCAGAGGATCGCCCAGGGGGTCTTGCAGCAGCTCCTCTTGTCCTTCGTCCAGCACCCGCTTCAGCTCGCATCCCTTATCCAGATCCTCGAACACGCAGAGGCTCTGAATTTGGCCCTCGGTGTTGGGGTACTCGCCGAAGCGGTCGAGATGGACGGCCAGGGCGATCTGGAGCAGCGACATCTCTCGAATGCGCAGGGCATCGCGCTCCTGGGCGTCAAGCCCGCTTGAGAGCGTCGGCGTGACGAACGGCGTCGCCGTCGGGAGCGGCGGCAGCGTGGGGAAGACGACCGCGCCCGGCGTCCGCGCGATATTCTCGCCGAGGAGCGGCGGGGGCTCCGCGTCGCCGCCCGTGGCCAAGTCGGTGATGATGATCGCCGCCACGACGACGAGGAGGAGCGCTGCCAGCAGCGCGAACTGCACGGGAGCCTGGCGCAAACGCGCCCTCAGCCCCACCGCCTCCGGCGAGCGCTCAGGTCCCGCTTCACTCATCATGGCAACGACACATGGCTATGGAGCAGCGCTCACCGTGAGGGGTTCGGGAGTACCCGCCACGTGGTAGATCGCGGTTTGCGAATTGCTGTAGACGAGCTCCAGCGAGCGCCCATTCAGAGAATCAAACTTGGCGATGCCCTCGACTGGATAGAAGAAGCGCTCCAGCTGGCCGACGATGACGTAGCTAATGCCGTATTTGACCAGAATCCGTTCCGCCTCCGCCGGGTCCGTCGTCGAATAGAAGGTGGCGATGTCCTGCGACCGCTCCGCCACGCCAGAGGCGAACTTGCCGCGCTGCTGTATCTGGTGGAAGTCCCAGCCCAGCACCGTCGGCAGGCCGGTGTTGATCGAGATGCGCGAGCGCGTGCTGACATACGGCCCCGTCGCGATCCCCTCGATGATGACGGGCGAACCCGCGACGTTGTCGCGCAGCCACAGGATAGCGTCGTAGTCGTACTTCATCTCGATAGTTTGGCCCTGATACCCGTAGACCGCCGTCTCCATGAAGGCGAGGCCGTTGTTGGTGACGCCCCCGGCCGCTATCTGCTCGCCCGCGACGGTGGTGTCGAGGAAGCGATCGGGCAGGCGGACACGCCAGCGCGTCGCCTGGATCGGGTAGGCGAGCACCGCTACCAGCAGGATCGCCAGCATGACGCCGAAGGCCAGCCGCGGCACGGCGATCGACGGCCTGTCGAACTTCGCGCGGAGCCACTGACCGATCGAGACCCAGCGCTCCGCCAGCGCCGCCGCCAGGTACCACACCGCGAACGACGACGCGAGCGCGAGCAGGACCCAGATCTGCAGGTAGAACTTGAAGACGGTGTTCTGCCGGCCGATATCGGGGTTGAGAACGGCGATCTCGACAGCCGCGCTGAGCAGGAGCGCCAACCCGATCAAGCCGAGCACCAGTAATCGTATGTGCGTATCGGGCCGGCGGCTGCGTAGCTCATCCCACACCAGGAGGATCACGACGGCGAGGCCGAAGAGCGAGAAGGCGGCGACCGGGATCGTGTTGGTGAAGATCTCGTTGAGGAAGGTCTCCGCAGAGAGGCCGGTGACCTCGATCCCGGGGATGTAGCCCGATGCCGGGCCGGCGAAGCCGACGGCCAGCGTCGTCGCGACGAGCACGCCCAGACTGGTCGAGACGAGCGCGAGGAACGACCGGGCAGCGCCGTGCCGGCGGACGAATCGATAGGAGAAGAACGTCAGCATCGAGCCGGCCATGAAGATGAACAGCCCGAAGTGCGAGAGGTACTGGTGGAAGGGCGTGCGAGGTAGACCCTCGGGCATCGCCTGGAAGCCGGTGGCGGGCAGCGCGTAGTTGCTGCTGAACGGCTGGAAGAAGGCCAGGCTCAGCAACGCCAGCAGACCGCCCAGGAGCGCAGTCCGGCGCAGCATCGCGAGATCGAAACCGCCCGCACGCACACGCTCGGCGAGGACGACCGCGGCCAGGCCAGCGATGAGGTAGGTCGGATAGTCCCAGGAGTTCGTCCAGCGCGTGGCGCCCAGCACCAGCCCCAACAGGGCGATCAGCCCGAGTACCGGCAGGAGCCTGCGCCACCAATTCGAGGGAGAACCGCGATTCGAGGAGCCGCCGCCCTTCGACTCAGACTTCGCGCCCATGATCAGCGCCAGCCCGATGCCGAGCGAGAGGATCGTGAACGGGATCGCCATCAGGTGGGCGTGCAGATCGGCGAAGAGGAAGGTGAAGTACGGGAACTCGGTGATCGCGTTGTTGCCCGGGTCGCTCTTAATAGCACGGCTGGGGTCCCAGTAGTCGTAGCGGCCCAGCTCGCC
>JACZTE010000055.1 GCA_022573935.1 Chloroflexota bacterium | reverse complement strand
CAGCGTCCACATAGTGCCCGAGGCGCCCAAGCGCTGCTCGTTGTGCGCGAAGACGGCGTCATCGGCGGCGATGACGAAGTCGCAGACCAGGCCGAGCATCCAGGCTGCGCCGAGGCAGTAACCGTGAACCTGAGCGACGATCGTCTTCGTCGAGAGCAGCATCGCCGCGAACTTCTCCGAACGCCTGCGATCCAGGACCAGGCCGTTCCGCTGCGGAGGGCGCCTCACCTTCTCGCCGGACGCAACGTCCTTGATGCCGTACATCCGGCCGATCTCGTTCAGGTCCCATCCTGAGCTAAAGCAGCTCCCGTTGCCCTTGAGCACAACGACTTTGATGTCGTCGTCCTCCTCCGCCCGGCGAACACCAGCGAGGACCGAGTCCAGCATCTCGTCGGTTAGGGCGTTCAGCCGCTCCGGCTTGTTGAGCGTGATGTACGCGACGTTGCCCTTCTTTTCGTGCAGAACTGAATCTTCTGCCATAGGTGGGAGCCTCCTTAGTATCGATATCGCTTGCTTCGTCTCGAGCCTCAGCGCAGCCCGTCAGCCCCTCCGGCGACGGGGACGCAGTCACAGGGCGCGCAGGTTCGACCGGAGACGCAGCTTACCATATAGCGTCCTCGGGCCACGCCGTCAAGTCGGTGCTCGCTGCGAGCGCCGTTACTGCACCTTGACTACACTCGAATGTTGTCTATAATGCGGATGCCTATCGAACTGTACCGAACGGTAGCGTGCGTTACATGACCACGCAGAAGCGGAGGAGTACGGGTGGCCGGACCTCTTGAGGGCATCTCTGCCATCGACCTGGGCTTCTGGGTCGCGGGGCCGTCCGTCGCTGGCCTTCTCGCCGACTGGGGCGCGGATGTCATCAAGATCGAGCCGCTTACCGGCGACCCGCTACGCGGCGTCTTCGCAGCGGCGGCCGCGAGCAAGAAGTGGGACCCCACAAAACTGAACCCGCCCTTCGAGCTGGACAACCGCGGGAAGCGCAGCATCGCCCTCGACCTCACCACCGAAGACGGGCGGCGCATCGCCATCTCGCTGATCGAGAAGACCGACGTCCTGGTGACGAACCTGCGCCCGATGGCGCGGGAACGGCTGGCGCTGACCTATGACGACGTAGTCAAGATCAACGCACGCCTGATCTATTGCGAGGTGACGGGATACGGCCCGGATGGCGAGGAGCGCAACCGCGCCGGTTACGACATCGGGGCGTTCTGGTCCCGCGCCGGAGTCGCCGCCACCATCACGCCGAAAGATCAGCCCCTCCCCATGCAACCCGGCGCCATCGGCGACCACGTGGTCGCACAGGCGGCGGCCGGCGCCGTCTGCGCCGCGCTCGTGTCGCGTGACCGCACCGGCCAGGGCCAGCGGGTGGCGGTGTCGATTCTCCGCACGGGCATCTACACGCTGGGCTGGGACACCAGCATCGCCCTGCGCGGCATTCGCATCAGGCCGGCTAAGCGCAGCAACATCCCCAACCCGCTCGTCAACTGCTACCAGACCGCCGACGATGCGTGGCTGTGGCTCATCCTCGTCGAGGCCGACCGCCACTGGCCCGGCCTCTGTCGCGCGCTCGAGCGCGAGGACCTGCGGGACGACCCTCGCTACGCCGACATCGTCATTCGCCGAACGAATGCGGCCGAGCTCATCGTGGAGCTCGACAAGGTGTTTCGCACGCGAACACGCGCGGAGTGGGGCGAGATCTTCGATCGGGAGAACGTCTGGTGGGCGCCGGTGCAGACCCTGAACGAGGTGATCGAGGACCCGGTGGCGCACGCGGCGGGGGCGTTCATCGACGTACCCACGCCGGATGGGCCGATGAAGATGGTCGCTTCGCCGGCCGACTTCTACGGCACCCCGTGGCAGCCGCGCGGCCCGGCGCCGGAAGTCGGCCAGCACACCGAAGAGATGCTGCTCGAACTCGGCTACGACTGGGACCAGATTACGGATCTCAAGGAGCGATCGGTTATACCCTGAGCCAGGGCCGTAAGGCCTCGCTCAGAAGCAACGCGAGAGGAGCCAGCCATGGAGTCGAAGAATCTCCCCTATTCGGGCGCGGTGGATGCAGATGGCCATGTTTTAGAGTCGGCCGACCTCTGGGAGCAGTACCTGGAGGACAAGTACAAGCCGCGGGCGATGCGAATTAAGCGCGACGAGAACAACCTGGAGTACTTCGAGATCGACGGCAAGCCATCGAGACGGCTGCGTCGAGGCTCGCTGGGCTTCCTTGGCGCCATGGGGCAGGACTTCAAGGGCTCGGAGCGGTCGCCGGAGCGCACCTATGTCGTCGGAGCGCCCTTCGGCTCGATGGATGCCCGCGAGCGCGTCAGCTACCTCGCGCACGAAAACCTGGAGATGTGCATCCTCTACCCCACCCTCGGCCTCTTCTGGGAGTGGGAGTGCGATGACCCGGAGCTCACCACGGCTTACTGTCGCGCCTACAACCGCTACATCGTCGACTTCTGCTCTGAGGGCGAAGGCAAGCTCGTCCCCATCGCCCACCTCTCGCTATTCGACCCGGAGGCCGCAGCCGAGGAGCTAGAGCGAGCGGTGAAGTCGGGCGCGAAGGGTGCGTTCGTAGGGACGTTTACGATGACGGCAAAGTCCCACGGCCACCCGGACCACGACGTCCTCTGGGCGAAGGCCCAGGAGCTGGGCGTGCCCATCGGCATCCACCCGACGCTGGAGCCGCCCTGGGCGGTGGCCTCGCAGCGGTTCAAGGACATCAAAGGCAAGAACACCTGGTTCCACAACGTGATCGCGCGCCAGGGCATGCAGCAGGCCTTCTACTCGCTCTTCGAATTCGCGGTGTTCGACAAGTTCCCCGAGCTCAAGATCGTCGTATTGGAGGCCGGCGCCGGCTGGATCGCGTCCGCCCTCGACCGCATGGACGGCGCCTACGAGAGCGTCCTCGGCCGCTCGATGGCCCTGAAGGAGAAGCCCAGCTTCTACTTCAAGCGGCAGTGCTGGATCTCAGCCGATCCGGACGAAACCGCGCTGCCGCACATCATCGACCTCGTCGGCGACGACAAGTTCTTCTGGGCGAGCGACTATCCCCACCCGGATCACTCGCCTGAATACATCAGCGATCTCGTCGCCCTCGTCGAGCCGCTGTCGGAGCGAGCGCGGAAAAACTTGCTGGGCGATACCGTCAAGAAGGTATATAACCTGGACTAGCGCGTCGCAGGCCGCGGCTGGTAAAGCTACGATCTGCGCTCGCCAGAGGAGGAGGAGCGCGTGGAGTTTCGCGATGCACCAGAAGAGGCCGCATTCCGGGCCGAAGTACGCTCGTTCATCGAGCAAGAGGTGGACGACACGGTGCGCCGGCGGCCCGGTATCTGGGGCAGCTTCGACACGAGCCGCGACGCCGGCCGGTCGACGAAAGGCTGGCGCAAGAAGCTAGCCGAGCGGTCCTGGATCGCGCCTGCCTGGCCCAAGGAGTATGGCGGCGCCGGCATGAGCATCATGCAACAGTTCATCTTCAACGAGGAGATGTCGCTCTGCCGCGCCCCTCGCACGGGCGGAGGCATCGCCCTGGGCATGGCCGGCCCCACCATCATGCTCTACGGCACGGACGAGCAAAAGCAGCGCCTCCTTCCGCCCATCCTCTCCGGCGACCAGGTCTGGTGCCAGGGCTTCAGCGAGCCGGAGTCCGGCTCGGACCTCGCCTCGCTGCAGACCCGCGCCGTTCGCGACGGCGACGACTACGTGCTCAACGGCCAGAAGATCTGGACCTCCGTCGCCCAGCACGCCCAGTGGATGGTCCTCATGGCCCGCACCGATCCGGACGTTCCTAAGCACAAGGGCATCAGCTACTTCATCCTGGACATGAAGACGCCGGGCATTACCATCCGCCCGCTGATCAACCTCCTCGGTTCGGCCGGATTTAACGAGGTGTTCTTCGAAGACGTCCGCGTGCCCAAGGAAAACTTGCTGGGCGAGGAGAACCGCGGCTGGTACATCGGCACGACGACGCTCGACTTCGAGCGCTCGAACATCGCGTCCACGACGCAGCTCGTGCTCACGGTGGGCGACCTGGTGGAGTGGGCGCGGGAGCACATCGATAGCCCGGAGTGCACGCTGGCCCGCAATCCCGGGCTCCGCTACGAGCTGGCCGATCGGGCCGTCGAGGCGCAGGTGGCGCGTCTCATGTCCTACCGGGTGATCTCGATGCAGAATAACGGGCTGATCCCGAACCACGAGGCGTCGGTCGCCAAGCTCTACTCTTCGGAGCTGGAGCAACGGATCGCCCTGACCGCGATGAAGACGGTAGGGTTGTACGGCCAGCTCATCGGTGGCGAAGCGACGCTCAGCAACAGCATGGCCCGCATGTATCTCTACGCCGTAGCGGTCACCATCGGCGGAGGCACGTCCGAGATCCAGCGCAACATCATCGCCATGCGCGGCCTCGGCATGCCGCGGGAGTAGTGGGCCATGCTACGAAAAGGCACCCCCGCGCCTGACTTCGAAGCCGTGCTGGACAACGGCGACACGTTCCGGCTGAGCGACTACCGAGGCCGCAAGAACGTCGTCCTCTACTTCTACCCGAAAGACTTCACGCCCGGCTGCACGCGCGAAGCCTGCACCTTCCGCGACAACTACGCGGAGATTGAGCAGTACAACGCCGTCATCGCGGGCGTGAGCACCGATTCCGCGGAGTCGCATCGGGCATTCAGAGAGAAGCACGAGCTGCCGTTCCCGCTGATCCCCGACCCGGAGAAGCGAATTGTGAAGCTGTACAAGGCCCAGGGCTTCCTCGGCTTCATAACGGCCCGCGTGACCTACGTGATCGACAAGGAGGGAGTGATCCGGGCGGCGTTCCAGCACGATTTCGCAATCGCCCGCCACCTCCCACAAGCTTTCGACACACTGCGCGAGATCGAACGCGCACCAGCGGAATAACGAGGAGGAATCTATGCCGAGCCTGCTGTACGAGAAACGCGACGGTATCGCGTACCTGACCTTCAACCGGCCCGAAGTGCATAACGCCTGGGACGCCGAGGCGATGGTGCGCCTGGCCGACGCCTGGCAGGATTTCAACAGCGATGACGACATGCGCGTCGCGATCGTCACCGGCGCCGGCGATAAGGCCTTCTGCGCCGGCGCCGACTTGAAGACGCTCATCCCGCTCTTCACCCGCGCCCGCCCGATCGAGGACGAATGGGACCGTCGCCTAATCAAGGACCGTACTCTGCAGGACCCGGCCATCCTGCGCGACTACCCGCTCTACAAGCCCGTCATCGCGGCCATCAACGGGTTTTGCCTGGCTGGAGGCATGGAGCTCCTCCAGGGCACGGACATCCGCATCGCCGCCGAACACGCGTCCTTCGGCCTGAGCGAGGTGAAGCGCGCGCTGGCGCCGGGCGGCGGCTCGATGGTCCGCCTGGCCCGCCAGATTCCCTACTGCAAGGCGATGGAGATCCTCCTCACCGGCGACCGGATGCCGGCGCAGGAGGCCTATCGCATCGGCCTGGTGAACTACGTCGTGCCCGCCGACGAGGTGATGCCCATGGCCGAGAAGTTCGCCCGCACGATCGCCGAGAACGGCCCGCTGGCCGTCCGAATGATCAAGGAGACTGTGATCACCACCGCCGGCCTCCCACTCCACGACGCGTACAAGATCGAGACGAGGAACTCGGGCGTGGTGTTCAGTTCGGACGACGCGAAAGAGGGGCCGCGCGCCTTCACGGAGAAGCGCCCGCCCAAGTACACGGGCCACTAGCAGCGGTATCAGAAGAAGCAAACCGGAGGGTTGCATGACTACCCCACGCGATAACGATCCCATCCTCGTCGGCGTCGGCCAGGAGACGTTCCGCGACCAGGAGCCGGAGAGCGCCTTGGAGCCGGTCGAGATGATGGCGCTGGCGGCTCGCAAGGCGGAGGAGGACGCGGAAACGAAGGGCCTGCTGGCTCGCGTCGACTCCGTGCGGGTGGTGAACGTGCTCTCCTGGCGCTACTCCGACGCCGCCGGCCTCCTCGCCGAGCAGGTCGGCGCCTCGCCCCGCGAAAAGCTGTACACCACCATGGGCGGCAACACCCCGCAATGGCTGGTGAACGAGACGGCTTCGGCGATCGCGAGCGGCGAGGTAGGCGTCGCCCTCCTGGCTGGCGGAGAGGCGCTCGACACCATACGCCGCGCCCGCAAGGCCGACGTGACGCCGTCCTGGACCACGCCCGGCAAGTCGCCTCCGATGATCGGCGAACGGCGCAGCGGCATTCGCGACGTGGAGATACAGCACAGCGCCGCCTTCCCTATCGGCGTCTATCCGCTCTTCGAGAACGCCATCCGCGTCGCCAAGGGGCTGAGCGCCGAGGAGCATCGGCAGCAGCTAGGCGAACTCTGCTCCTCGTTCGCCCGCATCGCCGGCGACAACCCCTACGCCTGGTTCCGCGACAGCAAGAGCGGCGACGAGATCGCCACCGTCAGCGACACCAACCGGCTGGTGGGCTCTCCGTACACCAAGTACATGAACGCGATGATGGACGTCGACCAGGCGGCGGCCCTGATCATGACCAGCGTCGGCGAGGCCCGCCGCCTCGGCATCCCAGAGTCGCCATGGGGCTACCTC
>JACZTE010000054.1 GCA_022573935.1 Chloroflexota bacterium | reverse complement strand
CCAGCCCGGAGGACCTCACCCGCTACATGAGCATGGGCGTGACCGCCGACCAGGTCCGCGAGTTCATGGCCGCCCGCGCCGAGGGTAAAGAGCCGGCAGGCCCGAAGCTGGACCTATCGTGGATGAACATCCCCACCGAGTGGGGCACCCGCGCCAAACCCACCAAGCACGGCCTCACCCTCGATGCGATCAACATCGGCAAGTACGGCGACATACCCGACGTCTGGGAGCACCAGACCGAGCTGCCCCGCGGCGCCATCCCCATCCCCGGCGTCGAGAGCATGGGCTACTCCGTCTACGAGAAGCAAGAGCTCTGGGCGGATAACGTCGGCGAACTCTACGAAGAGGCGATCCAGCGGCGCTGGCGTCCGGCTACAGACATCCCCTGGGACACCCTCGAGCCGCTCCCAGACGATGTCGAGCGGGCCATCTGCCAGATCTGTACCCACCTGAGCGAAAAAGCCCAGCTGGAGGCCGATGTGCTGGCCGGGTGGGAGCCGAAGCTGAGCTACGGCTACCACGAGGTGAAGCTCTACCTCTCCACCACGATCTTCGAGGGCGCCCGCCAC
Source organism: Chloroflexota bacterium (assembly GCA_022573935.1). The sequence continues at coordinate 6,062 of JACZTE010000054.1, read as the reverse complement.
GCCGAGGTCTTCCGCAAGCGTGCCCTCTCCAACGGCGGCGGCCTGGGCCTGCAGAGTCCCGGCTGGGGCTTTCGCTCGGTCACCGACGCCCGTAGCTTTACCGAGATGCTCATCATCCAGATGGTGGTGCAGGACAGCTTCACCCTAACCCAGTACCAATACGGCGAGGCGTTCGCCCGCAACCCGGCCGAACAGCTCATCTTCCGCCTGGCCATGCAGGACAAGGCCCGCCACGTCGCCTACGGCATCGCCCACCTCCGGTACGTCCTGCTCCACCGCATGGAGCGACGGCCGGAGCTCTACCGCTACCTGGATAAAGGCGAAGCGATGCTTGTCGCCGACGACCGCGACGCCGCCACGCGCGAGGCGTTCGCTATTCTCATGTGCGGCAGTAAGGACAAGATCGAAGAAGGACTCAAAATGTACGAAGGTATGCGACGCCGTCAGGTGCAGCAGTACCTTGACCGGCTCACCTGGGCCACGATCGATAGAGCGGAACATCTGAACCCGGCGCTGCGCGCCTACATCCAACCGCCAGACGCGGCCGACGGCGAAGCGGCTTCTGTCGGCGTACAAAGCCGCCTGCTAACAGCTCGAGCGCAAGAATAGGAGACCTGTCATGCCTACGTTCCCATCCGTTCAGTGGTTCGAAGCCGTTCGAGAACTCGTGAACAACGACGCCGCCTTCCGTCAGTTGGGCACAATCGACGCCCGTGTCGGCGTGAAGGTAGGCGACCAGCTCTTCGAGATCACCTTCGAGGCGTTCGAGTGCACCGCAGTACAGGAGATCGCTGAGAGCATGCTGCCAGAGCTGGACTTCTGGCTGGAGCAATCGCCTGAAGAGTGGAAAGATCTGATCGAGAATACCAAGGAGCACGGCGGCGCCGACCTCAAGCACACCCTGAACACAATCGATCTGACCAGGCCAGACGGGTTCGCGCTCTCTCACGACGGCTACCGCCGCGACACCTTCTACCGCTTCAACCAGAGCCTGCAGCACTTCTTCGACACATCGTCGAAGATCGAGACGGACTTTGCCGTCAGCGCAAACGCCGGCTAGCCACCAAACCTGCCTCCTACCGTTCGCGAGCCGCCCCGAAGGATCGGAGCGGCTCTTCTCTTTGACGGCCAGTCCTCATCCTGCCACACTAACGCTATGAAACCTTCCTCAATCGCTAGCTTTATATCAAAGGCAACGTAGCGTGAAGACGCTCTGGCTACTCGTCAAACGCACCGTGCAGGAGTACGGCGACGACAACTGCTCGCACATGGCGGCGGCCATCTCGTACTATGTGCTCTTTTCCATCATCCCCCTCGCGATCTTCTTGATCTCCATCTTCGGGCTCGTCGTGCGCGACGAGGAGCTCCAGGAGGACGTGGCCGCCGATATCGTAGACTTCCTCAACGTGGAGTCCGGCGTGCCGAAGCTCGAACTCGATCGCGATGCCGTCGAAGCGCGCTACGGCGCGGAGGCGTTCGATGAGATCGATGAGGCGCTGACCGATCTTACAGAACCTGCGACAGAGGCGCTCGCCACCACCGTAGAAGCGGGCGAGCTAGTCACTATCGCCGGCTTCGAGCTCGACGGCGAGCAGCTGTCTGTCCACCCCGACAACGTCGTCATCGACACGATCCAGGGCGTCTCGGATGTGAGCGGCGCGCTGACGATCGTCGGTCTCGTCGGCATGGCCTGGTCGGCGTCCGCCATGTTCGGCGCCATCCGCAAGTCGCTCAACATCGCCTGGGACACGGAGGTGCACCGGCCGGTCGTCCAGCAGAAGCTGACCGACCTGGGGATGGTGTTCGGCCTCGGCCTGCTGCTCGGCCTCTCCGTCGCTGGCACAGCTGCGCTGCGCACGCTACAGACGCTCAGCGACGAGAACCTGGGGCCGCTATCGGAGGGGACGGGCTTCTTCTGGGCGGTGCTGCCGCTCTTCCTGCCGGCGATCTTCTCGTTCACCGTCTTCATGCTGATCTATCGCTACGTTCCGAACGCGCCGAGCAGCTATCGCGACGTGTGGCCTGGGGCGCTGCTGGCCACCGTGCTCTTCGAGGTGCTGAAGAACGCTTTTGCAATCTATATCGCGAACTTCAACAGCTACGCCGGCGCCTATGGCGTCCTGGGCGGGCTCTTGCTCTTCCTCCTCTGGACCTACCTCACCTCGAACATCTTGCTCATCGGCGCGGAGCTAGCGTCCGAATACCCGCGCGTGCTGCGAGGCGACTACGACGAGGAGACGCCCGCGGAGCCGCAGGCGAAACGCCCCGTCTCGGAGACGGTCCGCCGCACCGTGCGAGGGCTCTTCCTCCCCCCCCGCGACGAGCCGGAGGAGCCACCCGGCGACGACGAAACTCCAAGCTAAGGCCGCCCCTTCTACCCACCCGTTGTGCTAGGATCGACTCGCTGAGGAGAGGAGGCAGACTGATGGTTACCGTGGCGAAAGGCGAAGTGTCCGTGGGACTCGACGTGGGCACTCGCTCTTACGAGATCACCCCCGAGCTGATCGACGACTACATGGAGGCGCTCGACGACCATCACCCCTGGTACACCGGCTCCTCGCCGTTCGGCGGGCCGGTGGCCCCGGCCCTGCTCTTCCACTCGGCGGTGTACCGCTTCGGCGAATGGTACCTGCCCAACCTCTACGGCAACCTCCACGCCCGCCAGGAGTGGGACCTCTTCGCGCCGCTCACGGCCGGCGACCGGCTGACGACGCGTTCGACGATCATCGACCGCTACCGCAAGCGCGGCCGCGACTACGTGGTGAACGAGGTGCAGCTCTTCGCGGAGGAGGCAGGCGAACCTAGCGGCCGGCTGCTCAGCCGAGGCCGCACGCACCAGAGCTTCCTCATCGAGGAGTCGAAGGGCGAGCTGGCGGTGGACAAGAGCCGCGAGAAGGCGCCGGCGCGCCGCTTCGAGGCGGGCGCGGGCGAGTTCGAGGAGGAGCTACCGCCGCTGGAGAAGACGGTGACGCTGGAGATGTGCCGCAGGTTCTCGCCGGGCACCAACTACCACAACGACGTGGAGGAGGCGAAGAAGCTGGGCTTCCCGGACATCGTCGTGCAGGGGATGATGCCGATCTGCTTCCTCTCGGAGCTGATGACGCACCGTTTCGGCGAGGGCTGGTACACGGGCGGCCGCATGTCGGTGAACCTGGTGAACGTGCTCTGGGGCGCCGACGGCGGTGTCGCGCTGCGCGGCGTCGTGCGCGAGTACACGCCGGAGGGCGACCGTCGCCGCGCCCACTGCGAGGTCTGGGCGGAGAAGCAGGACGGCACGAAGATCATCGTCGGCACGGCCAGCGCGGTCGTGCCCTAAGACGACAACAGGGAGGAACGAATGTATCGCATCGCAGTGATCCCCGGCGACGGCATCGGGCCGGAGGTCGTGAACGAGGGGCTGAAGGTGCTGGAGGCGGCCGCCGCGAAGACCGGGGTCAGCTACGAGCTCGAGCACTACGATCTGGGCGGCGAACGCTACCTGCGCAGCGGAGAGACGCTGCCGGACTCGGTGCTCGAGGAGCTGCGGGGGTTCGACGCGATCTTCCTCGGCGCGGTCGGCCACCCGGAGATCGCGCCGGGCATCCTCGAGAAGGGGCTGCTGCTGCGCATTCGCTTCGAGCTCGACCAGTACATCAACCTGCGGCCGGTGAAGCTCTACCCCGGCGTCGACACGCCGCTGAAGGACAAGGGGCCGGAGGAGATCGACTTCGTGATCGTGCGGGAGAACACGGAGGGGCTCTACAGCGGCATGGGCGGCATCCAATACAAGGGCACGCCGGCCGAGGTCTCGACGCAGATACACATGACGACCCGCTTCGGCTCCGAGCGCTGCATCCGCTACGCCTTCGACTTCTGTCGCAAGCGCGACCGGGAGAAGAAGCTCCTGCTCTGCGCCAAGACCAACGTCCTCACCTTCGTCCACGACACCTGGTTCCGCGCCTTCCACGAGGTGGGCGAGGCCGACTACGCCGACATCGAGCGCGACTACGCCCACGTGGACGCGACGACGATGTGGATGGTGAAGAACCCGGAGTGGTTCGACGTGATCGTGACGGAGAACATGTTCGGCGACATCATCACCGACCTGGGCGCGATGATCCAGGGCGGGCTGGGCGTGGCGGCCGGCGGGAACATCAACCCGCAGGGCGTCTCGATGTTCGAGCCGATCGGCGGCTCCGCGCCCAAGTACACGGGCCAGAACGTCGTCTGCCCCATCGCCGCCATCGCCGCCGCGCAGATGATGATGGAGACGCTGGGCGAGGAGGCGACGGCGCGTCGCATCGAGGGCGGCATCGAGCGCGCGCTCGTCTCGGGCAAGATCCCGTCGCTCGCCGCCGGCCACATGGGCCTCTCGACCTCGGAGGTGGGTGACCTGATCGCGGGCTACGCCGGGGAGTGAGACCTCGGAGCAGATCTCTTTACCCCGGCCGTTTGATTGATTCACGTTTCACCCTCCTCGTTTGGCGGATTGCGAGTGAAGCGAACGAGCCCCTGTTTGATTGTTTCGCCCACGAGGCGCTTGGCGAGCAGGCGAACGGCTCGCTTGGTCAGAGGGGGTGGCGTCGGGCCCGGCCAGGGATGGCCCTGGTCAAGGGCATGGGTGTAGCGGAGCCAGACGGCGACAGCGAGGGCGGCTGCCTGCTCCTTCTGGTAGGCGGCTCGCTGCTGCGCGGCGCGCTGGGCGAAGCGGGCGAGGACGGCTCGGAAGGCGGGCGAACGGGCGAGCTCAGCTACCGCCTGGCGGAGCTGTCGAGAGTGCAGGCCGTGCTTGAGGGCGTTGACGTTGCCCCTTGGCGCACCAGCGCCGGGTCGAGAGCCGCCGCGTGACATGGGTAGACACCTCCCTTCGGCAAGCTCAAGGGCAGGCCGTTATGAGCATAGGCGCGCGGCGGAGGAGCGCGAAGGGGGAGGTGGCATGTGGCGTACGCGGCTCCTCCGCGACGGCGCGTCGCATCGAGGGCGGCATCGAGCGCGCGCTCGCGTCGGGCAAGCTCCCGTCGCTCGCCGCCGGCCGCATGGGCCTCTCGACCTCGGAGGTAGGTGACCTAATCGCGGGCTACGCCGGGGAGTGAGCACATTCGAGGTGAGATTACCTGATACAATGACACAGGACGCCAGACTGACCAAAGGAGGCTCAAGGTATGGCAAGAGCCGTGAAGAAACGTGCGGACATTCGCTCGTTGCTCGGCGATCCGAAGCGCGTTGATGAGGAGCTGCAGCACTTTCGAAAGGCCACGGCAGTGCTGTCTTCACGCCATCCGCGGCTCATCGAGAGCTATCCACGACAGTGGGTCGCGGTCTATGACGGCGAAGTTAAAGCGCACGCCAAGACCTTCGACTCGCTGATGGTTCAGGTCGACAAGCAGAAGCTACCTCGGGCCCGCACCATCGTGCGGTACATCGACAAGACCCAGCGGACACTCATTCTCTAAGCCGCCCATGCTGGAAGGGCGGTTCGGCGATACCACCGGGCGACCCTACGTTGACGGTCGCCTCTTCGTCTTAGGACGGCAAGAGCTCAACAGCAACATCTCGTTCTTGGTTGACACCGGCGCCGACGGCAGCATGGGCCTCTCGACCTCGGAGGTGGGTGACCTGATCGCGGGCGACGCCGGGGAGTGAGGATGACTCGCCTCCCCTATCCCCATCCTACTAGCCCGGCAGCTTCCAGGAAGATGCGAAGCAACCGGTCGGGCATCACCAAGCCGGAGGTGGCTCTTCGATCAATGCTCCACAGACTCGGTTACCGCTTTAGGAAGGACTTCTCGACGAAAGAGCGGAGCATTCGGGTCCGCCCCGACGTAGCCTTCCCGAGGTCTAAGGTTGCAGTGTTCGTCGATGGCTGCTTCTGGCACCGCTGTCCTGTGCATGGTACGGTGCCGAAGGCGAACGCTGCGTACTGGGTGCCGAAGCTAGAGCAAAATGTCCAGCGAGATCAGACCTCTACGAAGGCCTTGCGAGACGCTGGCTGGATCGTGCTGAGGATTTGGGAACACGAGCCAGTTGACCTTGCGGCCAAGAGAGTCGTCCAAGCCCTGCGGCAGAGGACAGGCAAAGCAAAA
>JACZTE010000053.1 GCA_022573935.1 Chloroflexota bacterium | reverse complement strand
TAGTAGATTCGGCGGCACGGGTCCGCACGCCGAGCTTGCACAATGGCTCGGATGGCCGCTCGTTCGTCACACCGAGTTCGCGGAGAGAGTGTAGGCGGGGTTCGTTGTTTTCCGATAATACTAAGTGTTGCGAACGGTTCGCCCTCATTCGGCCCGCCGCAGTGTAACCCCGCACACGGCATCGCCGTCCACCGTATTGCAGAAGAGAGTTTCTTGGTTGGGTAAGCTGATTCGATCTTCCATTCCTCCGATGTCGACGTGGCCGCTATTGTGTACCGTCGCCGTGCTCTGCCTGCAAGGGCGCGTATCCATGTCCAACACGGACTGCCCATTCCGCCTTGGGCGCAGCGCAGCCGAGCGCCTGCGCCGAGAAACACCGATCGTATTTATCGAATTCCACGCCGAAGCCACCGCCGACCGCGGTTCCGCCAACCTCGACGCCGCACACGCATCCATCGCCGACCCCGTTCACCCAGCCAGCGCCCCCGCCGAAAGACCAGATCGACGACGACTTCGCGAGCCGTGTGCTGGCCCTGGTCAACGCCGAACGCACCTCGCGCGGGATACCCGCCCTCCAGACGAACAGCGCGCTTGTCCGCAGCGCTCAGAGCTACGCCCGCACGCTTCTCCAACTCGATGTGCTCGGCCACGACGTCAACGGCACCAGCCTTTCGAGTCGTGTGGCGGCCGCCGGCTATTCCGGCGCGGCGCCTCTAGGAGAGGTGCTCTGGGCGAGCACAGGATACCTCCCGCCCGAGCGGACGGTGGCTGACTGGATGGCCAGCCCAGCCCATCGCCAGATCATCCTCGACACGACGTACAGCCTTGCCGGCGTCGGCTGCGTCTTCAGCGAAGGCGATCGCTTGAAGGCCCGTTGCGTGATGGACCTGGCCGGCTGACAGGGCGGCCCGCCGTGTTAGAATCGCCTCAGAGCCCTCGGTCCGACTAAAGCCTTCGGAGGAGCGCCCGTGGCCCGCTACATCCTCGCCCTCGATCAGGGCACCTCCAGCTCCCGCGCCGTCCTCTTCGACGAAGAGGGCGCGCCGGTGGCGACGGAGCAGCGCGAGTTCGCCCAGCTCTACCCTCGCGACGGCTGGGTGGAGCACGATCCGGAGGCGATCTGGTCCTCGCAGCTCCAAGCGGCCCAGGACGTGCTGCAGAAATCGGGCGTGTCGGCGGAGCAGGTGGCCGCTGTGGGGATCACCAACCAGCGCGAGACGACCGTCGTCTGGGAGCGGGAGACCGGCCGCCCCATCGCGAACGCCATCGTCTGGCAGTGCCGGCGCACGGCAGAGCAGTGCGACGAGCTGCGCCGGCAGGGGCTGGAGCCGCTCATCCGCGAACGGACCGGCCTGCTCCTGGACGCCTACTTCTCGGCGACGAAGATACGCTGGCTGCTGGATCACGTGCCGGACGCCCAGCGCCGGGCCGAGGCGGGAGAGCTGGCGTTCGGCACCATCGATAGCTGGCTGATCTACCGCCTTACCGGCGGCCGCGTCCACGCCACCGACGCCACGAACGCCTCGCGCACGATGCTCTTCCACCTGCGCGAGGGGCGCTGGGACGATGAGCTGCTGCGCCGGTTCGGCATCCCAGCGGCGATGCTGCCGGAGGTGGTCGATTCCAGCGGCGTGCTGGGCGAGTGCGACCCGTCGCTGCTGGGGGCGGCGCTGCCTATCGCGGGCGTGGCTGGCGACCAGCAAGCCGCCCTCTTCGGCCAGGCCTGCTTCCGCGCCGGCGAAGCGAAGAACACCTACGGCACCGGCTCCTTCCTCCTCCTCCACACCGGCGAAACACCACCGCCGGCGGACAAGCTGCTCGCGACCGTCGCTTCGCGTCTCGATGGCCGGCTCCAGTACGCGCTGGAGGGCAGCATCTTCGTCACCGGCGCGGCCGTGCAGTGGCTGCGCGATGGCCTCCGCTTCTTCGACAATGCCGCGGATGTGGAGGCGCTGGCAGCCTCGGTCGACTCCAGCGATGGAGTGTACCTGGTACCGGCGTTCGTCGGGCTGGGGGCGCCCCACTGGGACCCGTACGCCAGGGGCGCCATCCTCGGCCTCACTCGCGGCAGCACCCAGGCGCACATCGCCCGCGCGACGCTGGAGGCGATCGCCTTTCAGACGCGAGACGTGCTGGAGGCGATGGAGAGCGAGACAGGAGCGCGCCTCCCGACGCTGCGCGCCGATGGCGGCGCCTCTCGCAACGACCTGCTGATGCAGATCCAGGCCGATCTGCTGGGCCGGCCCGTGGTGCGCTCCGCCGTGGCGGAGACGACGGCGCTGGGGGCAGCCTACCTGGCCGGGCTGGGCGTCGGCCTCTGGCCGGGGCTGGACGACCTCGCGCAACGCTGGCGCTCCGACCGCACCTTCGAGCCACGCCTGTCCGCCGAGCAGCGCGACGAGCAATACGCCGGCTGGAAGAGAGCGCTCGAACGGGCGCAGGGGTGGCTGCCCTCGGCCTGAGCCACTCCGCGCAACGGTGGAGTATACTGTCACCTAACGCGCCCCAGGCGCGAAGGAGAGCGCGATGGAGCGACTGAAGGATCAGGTGGCCATCGTCACCGGCGGCGCCGGCGGCATCGGCAGGACGTTCGCGCTGGGGCTGGCGTCCGAGGGCGCGCGCGTCGTCATCGCCGATATCGCCGAGGAAGCGGCGCAACAGCTCGCTGCTGAGCTGACGAAGGCGGGCCACGAGTGCCTCGCGCTGCGCGTGGACGTCTCCGATGTAACCTCGACCACGGCGATGGCGAGCCAGGTTCTCGAACGCTTCGGCCGCATCGACATCCTCGTCAACTGCGCCGCCATCTACGCTACGCTCGCACGCAAGCAGTTCCTGGAGATCGAGTTGGAAGAGTGGAACCGCGTGCTGCAGATCGACCTCACCGGCTGCCAGCTCTGCATCCGGGCCGTGCTGCCCCAGATGAAGGAGCAGCAGGCAGGAGTGATCGTCAACATGGGCTCCGTGAACACCTACCTCTCCCCCGCGGGCCGCGCCCACTATAACGCCGCCAAGGCAGCCATCGAGAGCCTAACGAAGACGCTGGCCAGGGAGCTGGGGCCGCTCGGCATCCGCGTGAACTCGCTCTGCCCGGGCCTGGTAAAGACCGGCAAGGCGCTCCTCGTCCCTGAAGAGCGATACGAGCAGACCGCGAGCGAACGAGCGATGCGGCGAGACCTGCTCCCAGAAGACCTGGTGGGGCCGCTCGTCTTCCTCTGCTCAGACGAGGCGAGCATGGTGACTGGGCACGCCCTGGTGGTGGACGGCGGTCAGATCTTCGTGTAATTGTGACGTAGGTCGCCTCAAGGAGAAACTAATTCGCCTCCTCAGAGTTATACGTTGTAGGACTGTACACCAATGGGCGAATCAACCGAAGAACAACAGCCGCAGGCGTCCGAGCACCGATCGCTGGTCTTAGTGCTCTTGGTGTTCGCGACGGCGCTCGCGGCCCTCGCCGTCGCGGGCGGCAGCGCCTGGGGGCGCTGTGGCCGGGGCAGCGACTGCTCATCCGAGCTAGCGTTCTCGATTATCGCGATCGCGCCCGCCGCCCTGATCGGCGTACTGATGGTGTTTCTCCTTCGGGTCAAGATAGAGTCGCGTGGAGTACGCACAGCGCTACTGGCGATCGGTGTCGGCATCGCCTCCCTGCCGCTTGCCGCGTTCCTCCTCCGAGACGTGTGGCTGTTTCCAGCATTCGCGGCGCTGCTGGTCGCCGCGGTGGTCTTGGTGCTCTGGGGAGAGAGTAGCGAGCCGGATATCGTGCCCCTCGACGTGTCCCTCGAAGAGCCGCCGACGTGGCCCTCCGTCGAAGAGCGCCCTACGCCAGCGCGGAGCCGCCCCGCGGTCGGCCGCGAACTGCCGCGCAGAGGAAGGGCCTTCGCGACGGCGCTGGCCGTCATGGACGAGATGGCTGCCCTCAACCACCAGATACTGTGGCTCTGCGACCAGATCTCCCCCGGCCCCGTACGAGCATTACCAGCGCACCGTAGAACGCCAAGTCGATAACCGAGTTCCAGGCGAGCGTCGCCACCCCCTGCCAAATGCTGCCCGACTGTAGTGGCATCGTGTCGTATGGGAGGGGCAGCGGGTCCATCGCGATGTGGCTGCCCACCAGCATCGTCGCCAGCGCCGCGGGCCGCAGCGTGTCGCTCCTCGTCGGCCGTCCGCCCCGCAGCAGGGAGGCAGCGAGACCGGTGGCCGCGCCGACGAGCAGCGGGAACACGGGCTTATGGGTGATCATCTCCCGATGGAGGGCAAACGGGTCGCCTTTCGCCAGGTAGCTCAGGAACACATCGACATCCGGCAAGGCGGCAACGCCGATCGCTGCCGCCAGCCCCACGGGTGACTTGACGCCCGCGGCCCGAGCCAGCGTGTAGCCAACGATGGTGTGACCGAGAGGAGTTGCCATTAGTCCTGCGCCGTCTCCTGCCGATCGATGGCTAGTTCGCTTCCGTCCCAGGCGTACCACTTCGTGAGGATCTGCGAGGGGCAGCATAGCGCGTCGTTCGGGCCGTATACCCCCTCGGTCGTGACAAGCTGGCCGCCCTGCACCGTCGCGCGGATGCTGCGCGTCTCCCGCGGAAGCGCCCGCAGCAGTTCGCCCAGCCCATCCGGCCCGTAGCCGAGGACGACGACGGCGAGGTCGCCGCCTGTACCTCCCGACGATATCGGCACGACCGCGTCGTCGACTCCATCCTCGGTGAGGTCTACATAGATGATGCGGCTAGCGTCCACCTCTCCACCAGAGGCTATCAGGTCCTGCAGCGCCGGGTGCTGGGTGAGATCCTCATCTTGAATGTCCGGCACGGGCGTCGCCGTCGCCGGGACGGGCGTTGCCGTCGCAGTGAGCAGCGGCGTGGGCGAGGCGCTGGGCGTCTCATCGCCGTCGTTGCAGCCGGCGGCCAGCGCGACCAGCGCGAGAAGAACGGCGAGGCTCAGCGATCGCCCGAGCATATCCATCACAAGAGCACGGATGGCGTCCTCAAGACATCTCCACTATATCGGATGCGCTCCCGAATCACCCTGCTGTCACGTCGCGGAGCCCGGACCACCCTGCCGCACGACGATGCCGTCCGCCGACTTCTGCCCGACGGTGACCAGCGTACGATGGGGGAATGGGATCTCGATCCCCTCAGCGTCGAACGCCTTCTTGAGGCGAAGGCGTAGCTGGCGCATCACGTCCCACTGCCGGATCGGCTGCGTGTCGCCCAGGATGCGGATATCGATCCCGGAGTCGCCGAAGTTTTCGACGCCCAGCGCCTTCGGCGCCTCGATGATGTCTTTCGACCACTCCGGGTCTTCCGCAAGCTCCTTGCCCACGCGGTTGATCACCTCGAAGACATGGTCGAGGTCGTCGCCGTAGGAGACCGCGACGATCAGGTTCACGCGCGACCAGGAGCGCGTCAGGTTGCTAGCGACGCCAATCTCGCCGTTGGGGACGGTGTGGACGGCGCCGTCCAGATCGCGGAGCAGCGTGCGTCGCAGGTTCACGTCGTCGACCAGGCCGCCGATACCGGCGATGTTCACGACATCGCCCTTGCTGTACTGGTTCTCCACCAGGATGAAGAGCCCGCTGATCACGTCCTTCACCAGGCTCTGCGCGCCGAAGCCCACCGCCAGCCCGATGAGGCCGGCGCCCGCGAGCAGGGCGCTGATGTTAATGCCCAGCTCCGGCAGAATGGTGAGCAGCCCAACAAGCATGGCGACGAACCACACCGTCCGGTAGATGACATGCGAGAGGGTATCGGCGCGCTTGTCCACCTCCACCTGGGGCTGACCTTCCAACTGCGCGGAGACCGCGGTGCGAATGACCGGCCCGACCATCCGCTCGAAGATGCGCAGCCCCACGTAGATGGCGACGATGACGATGATGATGCGCAGGCCGTGCGTCCAAAACAGCTCCGACCAGCGGTCCCAGTTGATGTCCGTAATGAAATCACGCATGGCAGACTCCTTTCAGCATGCTCTGATTACTGTGACACGATCACGAGTTGCGCACCAGAACGCAACGAGCAGAAAGGCAAGAGCCCCCAACCACTCGGGGGCTCTTGCCAGTGTTGCGGGGATCGGGCTACGGGTTTTCGAACATCTCGATCATCGACGGGATGAGCTTTTCGGCGCGGTCGTAGATGCTCGCCTCGGCGAGCGTCTGGAGGTATCGGTCGCGCTGCGCCTGTCGCAGCTCCTTCAGCCGAGCCTTCCCCTCCAGCACCGTATCGCCCAGCGCGAGGATCGTGGCTTCCCGCAGCGCCGTATCGCGCTGCAGGTCCGCCGCCATCATCAGTTCGGCGCGGTTGAGCCAGGCGTGCACCTGATAGTGGTTGTCCGTATCGTGACGCAGGTAGAACTTCAGGTGCTCAGTGCCGTACGCCAGGTGGCGGCGCAGGTCCCGCGCCATGTACTCGAAGAGCTGTCGATCCGCCTGCGACCGGCCGATGCGTTCGCCCCACTCCGCGAGCGCGATCGTGAAGGAGCCGCGGATGATGTTCACGTAGATGATGAGCTCCGTGAACTTGAAGGCGCCGTAGACGGCGCGGCTTAGGAAGCCCGGCATCTGCACGCCCAGGCCGCCGCCGTTGATGAGCGCGCGCTTGCGAAACGCCTCCACGTGGCGCGCCTGGTCGAAGATCTGCGTCGAGAGGTAGAGCTTAATTTCGTGGTAGCCGTACGAGATCTCCTGCAGCCATCCCAAGAGCACCTGGTTGGAGTTGTACTGCTGCTCCGAGATCTGCGTGTAGATCTGGTCCAGCGACGCCTCGATGTGCTCGGGCAGCGCCTCGATC
>JACZTE010000052.1 GCA_022573935.1 Chloroflexota bacterium | reverse complement strand
TCATTCTGCGAGCGCTTACGCCTTACGGTGCGACGACGTCTCCGCAGCTCACCACGGCACCCGGGGCCCCGCCTGCTTCGTGCACGGCCAGGTAGTGGCCGGACTCAAAGTGGCTGAGGGGCTGCTCGTCGTCGGTGGTGGTCGCGGTGGCGTCGCCTGTTGCGTCCGCCACTACATTAAGCAGTGTGATGTGGACTTCGCCCTGGCTGTCGCATGTGCCGTGGTGGAGGTGGTTGGCGTGTACGCCTTCCTCCAGGCCCGCCATCGACAGCGTCACCTGGATGCCCTCGCCGCTTACCGTGAGTTCAGCGGTTCCGCTGGCGTCGGGGCCGGTAAGCGTCACGGAGAGCAGGAGCACCTCCCCGTTTCCGTTACCGTTGCCGTCGCCGATGTCGCCGATGTCGTCGCCGTTACCGTCGCCGTTGCCGTTGTCATCGTCGTCGCCGCAAGCGATCGCGCCGATGGCGAGCACCGCTACCAGCAGACCTACCCCGATCAGTAGCCAGTTCTTTCGCATGGTCTCCCTTCCATTCTGCGAGCGCTTACGCCTTACGCTACGATTTCTCCGCAGCTAATGATGGCGCCCGGGCTGCCGTCCGCTTCGTGCACGGCCAGAGAGTGGCCGGTCTCATAGTGGCTCAGGGGGTTCTCAGTGTTGTTGTCGATCTGGCTGCCGTCGCCTGCTTCGTCGCCCACTATACCGGTCAGTGAGATGTCGATGCCACCTATGTCATCACATGTGCCTTCGTGGATATGGCTGGCGTGTGAGCTTCCTGACTGCAGGCCCGCCATCGATGTCGTCACGAGGATGCCCTCGCCGTTTACCGTGAGTTCAGCCGTTCCGTTGGCATCAGGGCCGGTAAGCGTCACGGAGAGCCTGAGCAATAAGTCCCCGCTTCCATTACCGTTCCCGTCGCCGATGTCGTCGCCGATGTCGTCGCCGATGTCGTCGCCGATGTCGTCGCCGATGTCGTCGCCGTTGCCGTTGCCGTTGTCATCGTCGTCGCCGCAAGCGATCGCGCCAATGGCGAGCACCGCCACGAGCAGCCCTACTCCGATCAGTAGCCAGTTCTTTCGCATGGTTTCCCTTCCCTTCGAATATCGGCACCCAGTCCGAAGCACCTACGTTTAGAATTCTCACCCCTGGCGTTCCCTGGGTCAAGCTGATGGCCTAGCCTTACGCCGTGATCTCCTCGCCGCCGTCCACGCCGATGACGTTGCCTGTCATCCAGGCGAGCCGCTCGTCGGCGAGGGCGGCGATGGCGCGCGCCACGTCCTGCGTCGTCGTCGTGCGGCCGGAGGGGTTGCGGGCCCGCGCCTGCTCCAGGTAGGCGGGCCCCTCCGGGATGCGGCGCAGCGCGGGCGTATCGGTGACGCCGGCGCGGATGGCGTTGGCGGCGATGCCGAGCGGCGCCAGCTCGTACGCGAGCTGGCGGATGTGCGACTCCAGCGCCGCTTTGGCGGCGGAGACTGGGCCGTACGAGCGGATCACCCGCGTGGCGCCGGAGCTGGTCATGGCGAAGATGCGGCTGCCCTTGCGAAGCAGCTTGCGCGCCATCAGCTCCTGCACCCAATAGACCAGGCTGTGCGCCATCACGTCGACGGTCATCTCCACCTGCTTCTTGCTGACGGCGCCCTTGGGCGACTCATCGATGAAGGGGAGCAGCGTGCCGAAGGCGAGCGAGTGGAGGACGATACGCACGTAGGACTCGCCGTCGTCCTTGCGCAGCCGCTCATCCAGGCTCTCGACGACGGCCGCTCGCTTCGCCGCGTCGGCGGCGTTGATGTTGAAGAAGAGCGCCTCGCGGCCCAGCGAGCGGATCTCCTCCTGGATGCGCTCCGCGTTGGGGAGGGTCGACCGCAGGTCCAGGTGCACGCCGGCGATGTTGTAGCCGCTACGCGCCAGCTCAAGCGAGACCGCCTCGCCGAAGCCGCTCGATGCGCCCAGAATGAGCGCCCAATCGTTTGCCATACTACCGATCTCCTTTCCGGGCTAGTCCAAGGTTCTAGGTTCTGGGTTCTGGGGCCTGGGTTCTCCATGCTCTCAGTCCTCCCGCAGCACGCCTTCGGTCGTCAGGAGCCGCTCGCGGAAGGCGCGCACCGTCTTCTCGTCGCCGTCCAGCGCGGCGCGGACGGCGTGGAAGAGCTGTTCCGTGGTGGCGATGCAGTAGCGCATGCTCTCCGCCGCCACGCGCAGCGCATCCTGATACTGCTCGCCTCGCTGTGCGGGAGGTTGCGTGCGGTGGCCGTTGATGATGAGCAGGCCGCGCTTGGTCCGGCCCTTCGCGATCGCCTCCTCCAGCCGGCGACGCAGCCGGTGGTGGCCGTCCATGCCGGCCGCTTCGTCGCTCGCCTCCACCTCGAGGAGGGCGATCTGGGGCCCGTGATCGCCGCCGTCGAGATGGAGCTCTGCGGGCGTGTCGATCTCCTGCGCGATGATCTGGAAGCCCAGCAGCGCCAGGGCATCGCGCACGGGCTGCTCCAGCCCGTACTTGCCCTGCTGCCAGAGGAGACGCCGGTAGCGCTCCAGCTCCTCCAGGGTGTCCTCGCCCGCCGCCAGCGTCTCCTGCGCCCCCTCGAGCTGGCGCTGCGCCTCGTCGCGGGAGGCCAGCCGATCGCTCAGGCCGGGCAGGTCGTACTCGCGCAGCCAGGTTGGCGGGCGCGAGGTGGCGGCGCTTTGCAGCGCCTGGCGGATGCCATCCTGGAGCGCGTTTGAGAAGGCGTAGCGCGGGTCGCCGGTGGGGTGGCGCATCGGCGGTGGCAGGAAGACCGCTCGCCCCTGCGCCAGCCGGAGCTCCACGGCGATAGCGGCGTCGCCGGCGCTGCGGGCGAAGACCCGCGTTGCGTCCGAGAAGCCTGGCGCGTCGTCGGCGAAGTAGGCGTGGTAGGCCAGCTTCGTCCGGTACTGGTGGACGAACGGCCCGAAGGGGTGATCGTGCTCGGTCGTGATCAGCTCGGAGCCGCTGCCACGGCGCAGGAAGGGCTCGCGATACTGGAGGCCGGGCGGCGCCGGCAGCCAGAAGTAGCGGTCGCAGCCGGTGAAGCCGGCCACCCGCTGGTGCACCACGTTCGGGTAGGCGAGACAGACGACGAGGCCGCCGCGGGCGAGCAGGCGCGCCGTCTCGTCTCGGCGGTCGCGCAGCAGGTCGGCCAGGCCGACGCAGTCCGGCGCTGTCGGGGCGTTCACCACGCGCTCTCGCGATCGGGTGGCGTGCTCTCCGCTCCCGTCCACCACCTCTTCGATGAGCTGGGAGAGCGCCAGGGGGTTCACCACCAGGGCGTCGTAGTCGAAGAAGGTGGGGGCGTTGGCGAAGGTGTGGTTGTCCACCTGGGGGCCGGGCAGCGGGAAGCCGAGGGAGAGGATACGCATCGTTCGCCTCAGCCGGCCAGCTCCAGCGCGCGCAGGTGGCGGCGCAGCTCCGGCCCAATCTCCGGCCGCGCTAGCGCCACTCCGAGCGATGCCATGAGCAGCCCCAGCGGCCGGCCGGTGTCGTATCGTTGCCCAGCCATGCGGCAGGCGAACATCGGCTGGTCGCGCATGAGCAGCGCCATCGCGTCCGTGATCTGGATCTCGCCGCCCTTGCCGGGGGGCGTCTTCGTCAGCACGTCGAAGATCTCCGGTGTGAAGACGTAACGGCCGACGATACCTAGGTTCGACGGCGCTTCGTCCAGCTTCGGCTTCTCTACCAGCGCCCGCACCCGGTAGACGGCCTCAGCCACCGGCTCGCCGTCGACGATGCCGTAGCTCTCGATCTGCTCCGGCGGCACCTCCTCGACG
Organism: Chloroflexota bacterium; assembly: GCA_022573935.1. The sequence goes on along the minus strand of JACZTE010000052.1, from coordinate 3,070 downwards.
GCCACGACCGAGCCGCCGTGGGCCTCGAACACGTCGACAAGCTGTCGCGCGCCGGGGGCTTCGGAGACGATGACATCGTCCGGAAAGAGGAGGGCGAACGGCTCATCGCCCACGGCCTCGCGCGCGGTGAGGACGGCGTCGCCGATGCCCCGCTGCTCGCGCTGCTCCACGTAGACGATGTCGGCCAGCTCGGCGATCCGGCGCACCTCATCGAGCCGGGCGGTGTCGCCTTTCTCCTGCAGCGCCTGTTCTAGCTGCGGGGAGCGGTCGAAATGCTCCTTCACGGCTCGCTTGCCGGCGCCGGTGACGATGATGATCTGCTCCAGTCCGGAGGCGACGGCCTCCTCTACGGTGTACTGGATGATGGGCGTATCGAAGAGCGGGAGCAGCTCCTTGGGTTGCGCCTTGGTCGCGGGAAGGAGCCGGGTACCCAGGCCGGCGGCCAGGATCACCGCCTTGCGTACGCTCATCGCGCTGGCGCTCCGCAGTTCCGTCTCATCGCGTGCCTATTCTATCTGAGGCGGGGGGTGGCAGCAACGAGCGGCGCGCGGGGCGTACGCCGCAGAGCCCGCGATGCTAGGGCGCTTCGGGAGGGAGCAGCTCCGCCAGCGGCAGCATCCGGACTACCGAGCCCAAGCCGTCGGAGATGTAGACCTGTCCCTGGCCATCGACGATGATCCCGACAGGCCGCGAGTCGCGCACGGTCAATCGCCATGCGGCCAGCTCCTCTCCGTCCGCATCGAACACGACAATGCGCGAGCTGGCTGGGTCGGTCGCCAGCACCACGCCGTCCTCCAGCGCGACGATGTAGGGGCGGTCAGTGACGCCCTGGCTGCCCCAAGTATCGACCTCGATCTCACCGAGGTAGTCGAACTCCGCGTCGAAGTGCTGGATGCGCCGGTTCCAGAAGTCGGCGACGTAGATGTGGCCGTTGGGCGCGATGCTGATGCTGGACGGCTCGTTGAACTCGCCGGGGCCGCCTCCGGGCTGGCCGTAGACTTCGAGCTCATCTCCCGTGGGCGAGAACTTCACGATGCGCTTGTTGCCCGTATCCACCACGAGCAGGTTGCCGTCGCTATCGATGGCGATGTCGCGCGGGCCGAAGAGCCCGCTGCCGCTGAACTCCAGGAGGAACTCGCCCTCCGGACTGAACTTCTGGATGCGATGGTTCCAGGTATCGGCCACGTAGATGTTGCCGTCGCTATCGATGTCGATGCCCCACGGGCCGTCCGCGGCGAACTGCGCGTCCGCCTCCTGTGGGTTGGCGAATTGGCCCGGGCCGCTGCCCGACTCGCCAAACGTGTCGATGAGCGTCCCGTCCGGCGCGAATATCGTCACCCGCTGGTTCAAGGTATCGACGACGTAGAGGTTGCCCTGGGCGTCCAGCGCCATGTCGGCGGGCTGGGAGAACTGCCCTGGCTCGGGCCCGGGAGCGCCGATGACGGTCTGGCTCTCCGCGGAAAGGAGATCGGCAGTCCCGGCGACCGGAACGTCGACGTCGAAGTCGCCTGGGAAGTAGGCGACTCTGTCCGTCGATGTCAGCACGCCTGGTACCGTTCGGTCGATGAAGTAGCCGCGCCAGGTGGAGAAGAAGCTGCCCTGGAAGAAATCGCTGAGAAAATTATCGGGCGACAGGCCCTTGTAGCGCTCAGGGAACCACCACATGTGGGTATATGGAATGCCCGGCTGGAACTGATCCAGATAGGGCTCGATCTTCGACTGGTTGGCGGTGGTGATGAGGACAACGCTTCCCGGCTCCGGCACAAAGCCATCAGCCAGGTTGGTGTACTGGACGTTGTCGTACTCGCGCAGGTACCAGGGCCACGGCCAGATGTTCGCGCTGTTGTCGATGATGATCTTCAGGTCGGGGCCTTGGCCGGAGAGGAGGGCCAGCCGCTCGATCTCGGCGCTGATGGTGCCGAGCTGGGGCCCGCCCTGAGCGTAGATGAGGAGCTCCGGCGGCGTGCCGCCTGGGTCGCCCTGGTCGAAGGAGGCGATCGTGCTGGCGCGCACGGTGAAGACGAGGAACGCGGCGAAGAGCCCGACAGCGGCCACCTGGCCCGCCGTTCGCCACGAGACGTTGGCGCCGGCCCAGACGACGGCGCCCAGCGCGGCGAGCGAGAGCAGCCAGGCGAGAATGGAGATGGCCGAAGCCGGCCCGGCCGCCTGGAAGATGACCGCCGCTGCGCCGGCAAGCGCGGCGCCGATGGCCAGTGGCGCCAGCCGCTCCAGGGCGAGGCCGCTCGCCTTCTGCGGCTCCTCGCGCTGATCGCTGGGCTGCTGCTCTTCCTCCGCCACGGTGGGCGTAGCGGCTGCGCCGACCGTCGAGAGCACGTCGTCCAGCACCTTAGCCGCGAGCAAGATGATCGGTAGCGCCAGGTGCACGGTGAGCCAGGGCATCTTCTCGCCCGCGATGGTGAGGCCGAGGAGGATGGTCAGCGACCAGAAGAGCAGGAACTTGGTAAAGCTCTCCATCTTGAGGGCCAGTACAGCGCCGATCGCGACCAGGAAGGCGGCCTCGATGTGGTACTGACCGATGAGCCAGGTGTCGCCCGGCGTCAGGCTGAAGACTATCACCATGAGCAGGGCCGAGCCGGCCAGGAGCTGCTGCTCCAGCTTCCCGCGGAAGGCGTAGAAGAGAGCGCCGCCCAGGGCAAAGACCAGCGGCAGGAACTCGTAGATAGGCAAGAGAATGAAGTAGTAGTAGTCGGGCTGGTCACCCCGCCGCACCAACTGCTGGCTTAGCCAGTAGTCCATCGAACCCCAGATGCCCGTCCAGAAGCCGCCCATGTTGGTGAAGAAGCCGGTGAAGAGCAGTACGTACACAGCGTAGAAGAGACCCGCGGCAATGAGCCACACGCGCCAGTTCCAGAGCAGTCCAAAGTATGCGCCGCCGATGATGAGCACCAGCACCGTGATCCGCATCAGGTTCCCTTCCGCCATGTAGCCCTGATCTTCGACGAAGGGGAGCTGCTGGATGCCTGCCGCGAACTGGGCCGCCACCAGCGTGCCAAAGATGATGAGCACGTGCCCTGCCGCAGGCAGCTCAGAGAGCGTCCAGCGCCGGCGA
>JACZTE010000051.1 GCA_022573935.1 Chloroflexota bacterium | reverse complement strand
TCCTCACCGAGACCATCGAACAGTTGCCCGCGGAAGAGCGGCAGCGAGCGCAACAGAACCTTCTTATCGGCTTGGCGATGGACGAGTATCGTGACGACTTCGGCCGGGGCGACTTCCTCATTCGCAACCTCCTCGGTGGTGACCGCGAAAGTGGCGCCATAGCAGTCAACGCTTTGCCACGGGAGGGCCAGACGATCCAGTTCCAACTGCGGGACGCGGCCGCAGCCGACGAAGACCTGCGCCTCATGCTCGAGGCCGAGAGGGCGGCTATGCCGGCTGAGGGGTCGATCGCCGCGCTGCTGTGGTCGTGCAACGGTCGAGGTCAGGGGCTCTTTGGATCGCCGGACCATGATGCCAAGGCAGTAGCGGACATCCTTGGCCCGATCCCGCTGGCCGGCTTCTTTTGCAACGGAGAGATCGGGCCGGTTGGCTCGATGAACTACCTTCACGGCTTCACAGCTAGCATCGCCCTCTTTTCGAAGTAGCTAGTCCTGGGGCACACTGAGTCTGCGGAGTGCTGCCTGGCTGCGCCCAAGGTGGTTGTGCGAGGCGAGAAGTGCCGGCGCCAGCATCGAGTTGGGCGACGGAGCTGTGGAGATCGGGTCGAGCGCGACCTGCGGCCTAAAGCTCGATGAAGCGGGCGGCACGGTCGGGGGTACCCACGCCAGGGTGTGGCTCCAAGGCGGCCGGCTCATGCTTCACCATCTTGCCAGGCAAGGCCAGACGTTTGTTGGTGATAAAGCTATTGAGTGGGCGACACTGGACCCCCGGGACTGCCCGCGGATCGGCCCGCACGTCATCTCCTTCGCTATCGACAGCTCGCGAACCCCGGTTCAGCCTAACCAAAGCGCCTACCGCATCAGGGCAGATACGACGCTCTGTAATAGTTGACGTAATCGGTTGTTTACTATAATGTCTGATGTGCCGTTGGGGGCGAGGGCCTCCGAAGGCGAAATTACGCCCATGCACTGCCAGGTGGGATGTTGGACCGCCAGGTCAGTGGCTGGAAGGATAGGCACAGGCATGTCCGAGACCGGTGTTCGAGACAATGGCCGCGAGCCAGGCATCTTTTTGTTGCTGCTGTATACTGATGCAGATCAGGCGGCAACGTTCGTTCGCTGGTTGTCAGAAGATGGATCTATCGAGGTAATGACGTGTCCGTTGTCGCGACCTAGCAGCAGTCTGATTGAGGAGGTTCAGCCGGATCTTATCCTCCTGGAGCCTCCATCCGACAAAGAGCAGCTGCTGAAGGCTTGCGACCGCGTCCGGCAAGCAACCGAGCGGCCTATCGTCGTCTTGTCGAATCTTGGCGAGGAACTCGCCATCACCCAGGCCCTATCAGCCGGCGCCGACGAATACCTCGTGCTGCCTATGCGCGAACATGAACTGGTTGCCCGTGTCCGGGCATTGGCACGCCGCATGAGCCGCGCCGGAGTCGCCGCGACGAAGACAGAGTTTGGGGGGATGGTTCTTTCAGCGGATGAACAGTCTGCAGAGTTCTGCGGTCGAACATTCCTCCTCTCGCCTATCGAGTTCCGCTTGCTGGCGTGTCTCGTTTCCGCGCAGGGCAAGGTGGTAACGCATGACTACCTAATGTCTCGAGTTTGGGGCGCAGAGTATGTCGATTCACGCCACTATTTGCACCTCTACATCCGCTACCTGCGGGAAAAGCTGGAGGCCGATCGGGCGAGCCCACGCATCATCCTCAGCGAGTGGGGGATCGGCTATCGATTCCAGCCCGTGCTTGAATCTGAACCTTCGTAAACCGCGGTGCTCTGTCGCGCTTAGGGCGCTGCCCCCTAAGTAATTTCCTAACCCTCTCACAGCATTAGCCTAGAGTATTCATAGTAAATTCATGCCTGGTTCTTGGCGTTTTGTCGCGGCCCTGGCGGTAGGCTTGCCCCGAGATTCAAACTAGGGGGCTGGGGTGGGTAACCATATTCTCCTGTTTGATGATTGCGGAGAGGGCGCTGACGGCGTTTCCGGCCGTCTCGCCCAATCCGGATTCATCATCAAGCATGTCCGCAATCTAGATGAAGCGGTCCGCCGACTTCAGGACGCTTCGCAGATCCCCATCGTTGCCCTGTTGACGTCCGCTGAGGCCGTCGAGCGGTGCGCGGCCCTGAGATGGGCCTGCACATCGCCGATGATCGTCCTCCTTCGTGACAGTGACGATGACCCTCTCGTCCGCGATGAGACCGTTGCTGCGTGTCTCGAAGCCGGGGCGGATACGGTGATGTCTGCTGCGCTCGGCCGGCGCGAACTGGCGGCGAGAATCACCGCCGCTATCGGTACCCGGCGGCGAATAGAACCGCGACAGCATCGCCGCGAAAGCTTCCCGCCGGGGGACTCGGTGACCTATCGATTCGGAGACCTCGTGATCGACCCGGCAAGGCATGCGGTCATGGTCTCTGGACAGCACATCGCATTGACTCCCACCGAGTTTCGACTGCTCGTCGCGCTCGCTCGGCGCTCCGGGAGGACGGCGCGCCACGAAGAATTGGTTGCTGAGGTTTGGGGCGCGCCGGGTAGTCACCGTCACAAGATGCTTCGCTTGTATATCAGTTACTTGCGTAGAAAGCTAGAAGCGGGACGAAATCGTCCCCCGCTGGTCGTGAGCCAGCGGGGGATCGGCTACAGGCTCGCTAACAACGTGCAGTCATGAATAGCGAAAGGACGTGCTGAGTGGTTGTAAAAGCGCGGATGGATAAGCCCAGGACGCAAGGTCACATTGCTGTCTATGCGAAGGATGCGCGAAGACGGCAGGCGCTCGCAAGGACCCTAAGCGCGGCTGGCCATTCACACCACGAAGCGGCGACGCCGGCCGAGCTGCACCGGTTGCTGGATCACCAGCAGTTTGACGTAGCGGCGTTGATCGTTCGTGACAGCGAGGAGGCGGAGGCGCTCTCTGCCGCGCTGGACGGCGTGCAGCTACCGCTCCATACCATCCTGATCGGCAGCGCCAGCGCTCTGCCGCTTACGCTGAAGCGACGCCGCGGCAGCACCTTCCGTTTTGTTCCCGGGCAGCTGACGGCGCGTGAGATCACCCACCTCGTCGACAGCAGCATCAGCGCCGGCATGTGGGATGAGGCCGCCACGGACAACGGCAACGGCTCGCATCTAGAGCAGGTCGAGCTGGAGGAGATCATCGAACGCGCTGCCGCAACGGTATACAGCGAGGCGAAGCGGAAGCGACAGCGCTTCAACACCGTGGTCTCTGGAGCCCATGGGTACGTGCTCGGCAACCCCGCCAAGCTGCGGCACATATTCAGCGCGCTGCTCCGGCTTCTCGTGTCGCTGGCGCCAACCGGCGTCGCGATCTCCATCGACGCCCACGCAGCCCACGACAAGTGGGTGATCGATGTCAAGACGTCGGACGGCAAGGCCAGCCGCCGGCCAGTGGCGGACATTGCCGCGGAGCTACGGGAAGAGCGCGCCGCGCTGACGGCGGTAGCGCGTGAGATACGGGAGCAAGGGGGGATGCTCTGGGTAGAGCTAGCAGGGCCGGCGGCCCTGGCGTTGTGCCTGACGTTGCCCCTTCCAGCGGAAGCGTTAGAGAGCGCGTCCGCCTGACGCAGCATGGCAGATACGCCCCTCTGTAACAGTTGGCGTAATCGGCTGTTTAGTGAGTGAAAGGAGGTGGGGGCCAGGAAAAATACAACAAGCAGTTCCCATGACGGTACGGCAAGGAGAGCAACCGTCCAGAGGGGCATAGGCAAGGCAGGGACTGGCCTGAACAAACCGAACAGACAGAACAAGAACATCAGTATTAGGAGGAATAATCACATGGTATCCATAAACACTGCGCTGTTGCGCATGATGACCGCATTCTCCGGCCTGCGTGCTCGGTTCTCCGAGCAGCGGGGCCAGGACCTGTTGGAGTACTCCCTACTGGGTGGCCTCATAGCCGTGTCCATCATCGCGGTTGCCTTGCTCTTTGGTGACGCCCTCACAGCCATGGCGGGCGGCATCAGGAACTGCATCGACTTCACCGCCAGCACGGTCTGTGACCCTGGCCCATAGCAGAGGAGTTGTTCGCAAACGATGGGCGGGCGGCATGTTCGTCCGCCCGCCCACCGCTCGATCACGGTGAAGTGTCTAAGAGAGCGGACTAGGTCCGCAGTAATGGAGCAGGATTAAGGGCGAGTCAGTTGTAATGAACTCAGAATCACTTCGAACGGCAGTGCATCAGATCGGTGGCGCTCTGACGTTTCCGCGGACGAGGCAGCTGGTACCGCGATTGCTCGCGCGGCGCGGCGTACGAGTGCTGCTCTGGTGGATCGTTGCGTTCCTTGTAATTGGCCCGTACGCGCTCCTGCGCGGCACGATGGACGACGTTGGGATGCCTGTTCATGGCGCTGGACTCGAAGAAGGGCTGTTCGGTTCGCTGCCAACCCTGTGGCTACAGCAGCATATCTTTACGCTCTGGCCGGGCCCCCTCGAGTGGGCCTCCGTGGTCATTCACGCTTCGTGGTTCTTCGTACCAGGGCTGGCCTCGCTCTTAGTGACGTGGAAGCGCCCCGACCGGATCGGTTCGTTCTTCCGCTGGTGGATTGCGCTCCAGCTCATCGCGCTTCCTCTCTTTGCGCTGTTCCCCCTGGAGCCGCCCTGGATGGCGAGCGAAGAGGTGACGAGAATCATCGCGCTTCGCTTCGGCGGAGAGATCGATGACCCGAACATGCTGGCGGCCATGCCCAGCCTGCACGTTGCGGTCCCGCTCATGATCGCGCTGTGGTTCCTGCGAGAACGTTGGCGGACTCCCGCCCTGCTCATGCTGGGCTACGCGGCGCTGATCTCGTTCGAAGTGGTCTTCACAGGGGAGCACTATGTCGTAGATATTCTAGGCGCCGTGGTGGTGGCCTTCGCTGTGGCGTGGGTGGCATCGCTCGACTACCGCGCTCTTGTTGGCCGCATACCGCGCTGGCGGCCGCGTGCGGCCATGCCCGTCCGGCGGCCGAGGCTCCAGCCCGCGCTGGCTACCGCGGTGCGGCTCCATCATCGCGACCGCGCCCAGGCGCTGATCGAGTTCGCGTTCATCCTGCCGATCATGCTCGTCTTTCTCTTCGCCATCGTCGATTTCGGCATCGCGATCGACAGGCGGATCACGCTGCAGCATTCGGTCCGGGAGGGGGCTCGCTATGCGGCGGTCCACGCGGACGAACTGGACATCAAGCAGAAAACGGTTGACCAGGCCCAGGGGATTATCGGCCTTGCCGACGTAGACGTCTGCTACATCGATGGGGACGACAGTAACACGAGCGTCGGTGACCCGGGCGACGGCGTTCGCATCGGCGGCAGTCTCACGTGGGACTTCCCGATCATGAAGGAGATCTTCTCGGCCTTCGGCGTGCCGCCGCTATCGGTTGACTTGACTCCGTCGGCCACGGCCCGCCTGGAGCGAAGCGTCACAGGAGCAATCGCATGTTCGTAGCACGGATCATCCGCCGTCTCAGGGAGCAGAGAGGACAGACCATAATCTTCTTTGTCGGGGCCTTCACGGTCATCGCGATCGTCGGCGCCATCGTGATCGACTTTGGCGTCTGGTTCAGCGAGCGGCGCGGCGCACAGACGGACAGCGACCTGATCGCTCTGGCCGGCGTGTACGAGCTGCTGACCAGCGGCAGCGCGTTTGCTGACGTTGACATCGCGACGCAGCAGTCCGCCGTCGCGAATGGTGTCGACCCCGTCGAGGACCTTCAGAACCTCGCGGTGAGGAGCCTGGAGTTTCCCGACGGGTACGAGACCGATCCTGACTACTGTCACACTGCAACGGACACCGGCGGCAGACTAAACGCCGTCGTGCTGGACGTTGATCACGATTCGCGGGCATTCTTTGCGGGCATCTTTGGGATCGGGTCGCCGGACATCGGCGCCCACGCCTGCGCCCGCGCCGGCTCGCTCCGCGATACGAGCGGCCTCAGGCCCTGGTCGGTCCCCAGATTTACGAGCGATTGCTTCGAATGGAACGAGGAGGCGGGGGAGTATATTCCCCAGTTTGGGGAGGTGTGCATCTTCCGCATCGACAACCCCTCCCAGGTCGGCGCGATCCGCCTGGGGCCGGACGAAGGCGATGAGTGCAGTGGCCCGGGAAGTGGTGGTGCGAACGTCTATCGCGAAAATATCCGTGAGGGCTCGCCTGCTATCTGCGAGATAGGTGAGATGATCGATACGGAGCCGGGCCTGGAGCCCAATCCGACGAAGCAGGCGCTGGCAGACATGCTTGCAACCGAGGGGGTATGTGACGCGCTAAACTCGGCGTCTCCTGACACGATCGACGACTTCGACGAGTCGTTTGTACCGATCTCCGACATCATTCTTGGCCCGACCGCGACGTTCGTGGCTGCAAACTGTGAGACGCCGCGGGTGCTCAGCATTGTGATCGTCGACGAGTTTGATGGTACCGGCTTCGACAGTGTGCCAATTGTGGGCTTTGCCGCGTTCTTTCTCGTCGCCTGTGACGTGCTCGATAACGACGGCAACGTGATTGAGATCAGCCGGGAATGCGATTTCGCTGGCGTAAATTTTCAGATTCGGGGCTTCTTCATGAGCATTCTGCTGTTGGAGGGGAACATCGGCGCTTTTGACGAGTTTGGCACGAAGGTGATTAGGCTCGCTGAATAGAGCAGGAGGAGAGAGACATGGCACAAGCAGTAGCAGGTTCAAGACCGGAGAGCAGGAACCGCACGATGATCTTCGCGGCGGTCGTCTTCGCGGCCATAGCGGCCCTCCTCCTCTTCGTCGCGCTGCAAAACAGCGGCGGAGGTGGGGACAGCACAGTCGCACCCCTGGCCACGACCGATGTAATCGTCGCCACTCAAGAGGTCAGCGCCAACACGATACTGACG
>JACZTE010000050.1 GCA_022573935.1 Chloroflexota bacterium | reverse complement strand
ATACCTTGGACGCGGTCGATCTCCTCGAGGCGCGCTGCAAGCTCTGCGGCGCCACGCCCGAGCATCGCGAGTCCGAGCACTACTTCCTCCGCCTGAGCGCCTACACCGACCGGATCCGCGACTGGGTCTCGCGGCAGAGCCACTGGCGCAAGCACGTGATGAACTTCACTCTGGGCGTGCTCAACGAGGGTCTGCGCGACCGCGCCATTACCCGCGACCTCGACTGGGGTATCCCGGTGCCCACCGAAGAGCTGGGCCCCGACAAGCGTATCTACGTCTGGTTCGAGAACGTCATCGGCTACCTCTCGGCGGCCAAGGAGTGGGCGCAGCAGCAGGGCGACCCCGAGGCCTGGCGAGAGTTCTGGCAGCAGCCAGACGGCCGCAGCTACTACTTCGTGGGCAAGGACAACATCTTCTTCCACACCATGAGCTGGCCGGCCACGCTGATGGCCTACGGCGACGATGATGGCGGCGAGCTGAACCTGCCCTACGATGTGCCCGCCAACCACTACAACAACGTCGCCGGTCTCAAGGCGTCGACGAGCCGCCGGAGCGCGGTGTTTATTCCCAGCATCATGGGCCGCTTCGACCCTGATCCGCTTCGCTACTACCTCGTCGCAACGATGCCTGAGACGTCCGACTCCGACTTCACCTGGCAGGACTTCGTCGCCCGCAACAACAACGAACTGGTCGCCACCTGGGGCAACCTGGCCCACCGCGCCCTCACCCTCACCTATCGCAACTTCGACGGCCGGGTGCCGGAGCCGGGCGAGCTCGACGGCCGCTGCCAGCAGCTCATCGAGCGGGTGGAATCGACGCTCGATGAAGTAGCTGCCCAGCTTGGCGCGTGCCACTTCCGGGCGGGGCTGAGCGCGGCGATGAGCCTGGCCCAAGCCGCGAACCGCTTCCTAGACGAGACCGCCCCCTGGAAAGCGCTGCCCGACGATCGCGCAGGGGCGGCGGCCAGCCTGTACACCGTCATCACCGCGATCAACGGTCTAAAAGTGGCGCTCTGGCCGTTCTTGCCGTTCAGCTCGGAGCGGCTCCACGGCTACCTCGGCTACGATACGCCACTGATGGAAGACGGCTGGGCGCTGGTGCGGCCGACGCCGGGCCAGCCGCTGCGCGAGCCCGAACCGCTCTTCACCAAGCTAGACCCGGATATTGCCGAGGTGGAAGAGGAGCGTATGAGGTCCTAACCATGCGGCTCTTCGATACGCACACACACATCCAGAGCTCGAAGTTCGACGGCGACCGCGACGCCATGCTTGCGCGGGCCCGCGAGGCCGGCCTGGCCGGCCAGCTTGTCCTCGGCTGGGACGTCGCCTCCTCCGAGCAGGCCATCGCCCTAGCCGAAGCGCAAACCGGCGTCCTCGCCGCATCGGGCTGCCATCCCCACGACGCCCGCGACATGGACGAGCCGTCCTGGGAGCGGCTGACGGAGCTCGCTCGCGATCCACGGGTGGCCGTAATCGGGGAGATCGGCCTCGACTTCTACCGCAACCTCTCGCCAAAGGAGACCCAGCTACAGGTGTTCAGCCGCCAACTCGATCTAGCCGCGGAGGTAGCCAAGCCTGTCGCGATCCACTGCCGCGAGGCGGAGGAGACGCTCTTCCCTCTCGTCGAAGCGTGGTCGCGCCGGCTGGACGGCCGCCTCGCCGATGGCCGGCCCCTGGGGGTGATGCACTACTTCAGCGGCGACATCGACCTTGCCGAGCGTTATGTGGAGTTAGGATTCGCTATCTCCATCCATACTTCGGTAACCTATCCCAACGCCCAGCGCCTGCAAGAGGTGGCGCGGCGTCTCGATCTCAGTACACTGGTGGTGGAGACAGACAGCCCCTACGGGCCTCCCCAATCGCGCCGCGGCAAGCGAAACGAGCCGGCCTACGTCGCGGAGGCGGTGGCCAAGATCGCAGAGCTACGGGGAGAGCCCGCCCAGCAGGTGGCGGAAGCGACGACCGAAAACGCTGAGCGGCTGTTCGCCATCGGGGCGACGACGTCAGCCGTAGCGAGCATGCAAACGCCGCGAAGCGTCTAAGCGGCAGAGAGGAGCGCGTCATGCCCGTGGTATCCATACACGAGCCCGTGCAAGAAGAGCTAGCTAAAGTCCAGGCCACGCTCGACGCTGTCAAGCGGAACGAGTTCAGCCTGCTGGAAGGGATGCTGGGCAACGTCCTCTCGGCGAGCGGCAAACGGCTGCGCCCCACCATCGCGCTGCTGGCCGGGCGCTTCGGCGAATATCGGCCGCATCTGCTCGTGCCGCTGGCCGCCTCCATCGAGCTGCTCCACACCGCCACGCTCGTCCACGACGACGTGATCGACGCCTCGGACACCCGGCGCGGCCGGCCCACGACCAACGCCCGCCACCACAACGCGGCGGCCGTGATGCTGGGCGACTACATGTTCGCCCACGCCGCCAACCTGATCTGCCAAACCGAGAGCATCGAAGTAGTGAAGCTCTTCTCGCGGACGCTCATGGCGATGGCCTCTGGCGAGCTGACGCAGGACATGAGCGCATACGAATACGGGCAGGACACGATGGCCTACTTCGGGCGCATCGAGGGGAAGACGGCGTCGCTCTTCACTACCTCGGCTGAGGGAGGAGCGATGGTGGCGACCGCGACGCCAGAGCATATCGCCGCCCTGCGCGCCTACGGCGACAACGTGGGGATGGCCTTCCAGGTCGTGGACGATATCCTGGACTTCTCGGGCGACGAGGCCGAGTTGGGCAAGCCCGTCGGCAGCGACCTGATGCAGGGTACGCTCACCCTCCCCGCCCTGCTCCTGATGGAGCGCCACCCTGACGACAACCCGGTGAAGAAGCTCTTCGCCGACAACCATAGCGAGGAGCACCTTGCCGAAGCGCTCTTCATGATCCAGAACTCGACCATCCTGGACGAGGCGAGCGCCGTGGCGCGCGACTTCCGCGACCGCGCCGTCGCCGCCCTCGAGCCGCTGCCGGACACGCCGGACCGCGCCGCCCTCATCGACATCGCCGACTACGTGCTCAGCCGCCAGCAGTAGCAGGCCGCCCAACAGCAACTGCTATACTGACCGCGGAGGTGCTGTTCCGTGCCTATCTACGAATATGCCTGCATGGACTGCGAGAAGGTGGTGAGCGTGTTGGTCAAACGGGTGACCGACGACTTCCACCCCGCCTGCCCGGATTGCGGTAGCGCCGACGTCCATCGCCTCATCAGCAGCTTTGCCTTCCACCTCTCGATGCGCAGCAAGCTGGAGCAGCTCGACCCGAAGTACGACAAGATGATCGACGCCTCGAGCCCCGACCTCTCCTTCGAGAACCTGGTGAAGCGGTACAAGCTCGATCAGCCCCTCACGAAGCGGAACGAGTAGCGAGCGGCGTCAGACAACAAACGAGGCCGGGCTCAAGCCCGGCCTTCTATGCGCGCGTAGACCTAACGTCAGCGGGACGAGCGGCGTGGGCCCGGCCTGGAAGCCCGCATCCGCTGCGACTCTTTCGCCTGCAAATGCCGTTTCTCCCGCGCGACCTCCAGATCGCCTTTCGACCTCCGCGGTGGCGGCTTTGGCTTGTTCAGCTCCGGGTGCTCGAAGGGGCGCGCAGGGCCCGTGATGCGCGACTTCACCTCTTTGCCCAGGTGCCAGTAGGTACCCTTGTCCGGCAGGCGGCGAGGGTAGCCTTCGCGAAACGTAAAGGCAGTAAACGTGGTGGGCATGATCCGCTCCCCGTCGCGGTCGCAGACGGGGCACGGTACCGGGTCGGACGCCTCGCGCATCGGGCGGAGCGCCTCGAAGATACCGTCACAGTGCTCGCAGCAGTACTCGTAAAGCGGCATAGTAACTTCCGTGCGCCAGAACCTCGACGCCCGACTAGTATAGCCGCACCGATCAGCGAAGGCCAGCGCTTCGCCCTGCGCTTCGCCCAGCGCTTCGGATAGGGCTCCGGCGAACGGTCTGCAAGAACGCCGCCGAGCGCACGTCGCGCTCCAGTGCGTAGTGGATAGCGTCGCGCAGGTGGCGCTCCAGCTCGTCCGCCAACTCCGGCGTCATCTGCAACCGCGCTACCTCCTCGAAGTCGCCATCCTGGAGCAGGCGCAGCGCGTCGAGGGCGCCCGCGGAGAGACGCCGCACCAGCGTATTGCCGGGCCGGCAGCGCGAGCAGACGACGCCGCCCAGGCCAGGCGCCCAGACGTTCGCCTCCGCCTCCGGAGGCCGGCCGCAGACCACACATTGCCTGAGCACCGGCCGGTAGCCTAGCTGCTCCAGCACCGCCATCTCGAAAAAGCGCAAGATGGTATCGAGATCGCCGCGCTGGGCGAGCCGGCGCAGGGTGTCGAGCAGCAGCCGGTAGAGGGCGAAGTTCTCCGACCGCTCCTCCGTGCCGCGCTCCACCAGCTCGACGGCGTAGAGGGCATGGCTGAGCCGGCCCAGGTCGTCGTGGAGCGGCTGGAACGTCTCGATCGTCTGGGCCTGGGTGATGATGTCCAGATTGCGGCCGCGAGCCAGCAGATACGAGCAATGGCTGAACGGTTCGACGTGGCCGGCCAGCCGGCTCTTTACTCGCCGCACGCCCTTGGCAACGGCGTCGAGCTTCCCGTACTCGGCGGTGTACAGCGTGATGATCTTATCCACGTCGCCCAGCCCGCGCTGGCGGAGGACGATGGCGGACGATTTATAGACGCGCGGTGGTCTGGGCATCGGCTAACGCCGCTGGCGAGAGGCGCGGCGTCACACCTCCTGGCGGTTCTCCAGCGCCCGCGTCAGCGTCACGTCGTCGGCGTACTCCAGGTCGGCGCCCATCGGCAAGCCACGTGCGAGGCGCGTGACCCGGACGCCCCTGGGCGAAATGAGGCGGCTCACGTACATCGCTGTCGCCTCCCCTTCCAGGTTGGCGTTGGTGGCCATGATCAGCTCCTGAACGTCGCCGTTGCCCAGGCGAGCGACCAGCTCGCTCAACTTGAGGTCCTCCGGCCCGACGCCCTCCATCGGCGAGATGGCGCCGTGCAGGACATGGTAGAGTCCGCGAAAGCTATGGGTGCGTTCCATCGCCAGGATGTCCAGCGGCTCCTCCACCACGCAGATCATCGAGCGGTCACGCGCCGGGTCAGCGCAGATGCCGCAGGGGTCGACCTCGGTGACGTTCTGGCAGGTGGAGCAGAGGATGATCTTCTCTTTAAGCTCGACTACCGCTTCGGCCAAGGCGCGCGCTTCCGCCTCGGGTGCGCGAAGCAGGTAGTACGTGAGACGCTGGGCGCTCTTGGGGCCGATGCCGGGGAGCTTGTGCAAGGCCTCGATGAGGCGGGCGACCGGCGCTGCGGTGGAGGGTGTCCGGCCGCTGGGCGAAACGCGTTCGTTCACGATGCGTCGCCGCCTCCGGCCTACCCCGGCAGACTGATGCCGAGTTGCCCGGCCAGTCCGCCCAGCTGCTGCATCTGCAGCGCCTGGACTCCCTGGAGCGCCTCGTTGACCGCGGCAGTCACCAGGTCTTCCAGCATCTCGATGTCGTCCGGGTCCACCACCTCCGGCGCGATCTTGAGCGACTGTACCTTCAGCCCACCGGTGACGGTGATGCTGACGGCGCCGCCGCCCGCGCTACCCTCGGACATCTGTTCCTTGAGTTCTTCTTGCGCCTTCATCATCCGCTCTTGCATCTGCTGCAGGCGGGCGAGCATATCGCGATTCATGCCCATACCAGTCCTCCTTAGTCGTCGTCGGGAACGAGCCGGCCGCCCAACTCCTCGGCTGCGCGTACCAGATGGCCGCCGCGGCCGGGCCGTTGCACCTCCACGTTCGGGTCCAACACACAGCGCAACGTCCGGCCCTCGCCCAGCACGTCGTCCACCGCCTGCTGGAGAGCACGGAGATTTTCGCCGCTGTCGCCCTGCATGCGATCCAGGAGCATGGCATGGCGAAAGCCGAAGACGATCTCGCCCTCCGACGCCTCGATGATACCACAGCCGCTGTTGAGCAAGGCCCCCGCTTTGTAGTGAATCTCTCGCGCGCGCTTGTAGATCTCTGGCCAGTGTGCCCTCGCTTCGGCGAGCGATGGCGGCACATCCTCCTGCGAAGGGCCGGCCGTGGCCGACACAGCGACCGGTTCGCCTGCTGGCTCGTCCGGCGTGTCGACTTCGGCAGCGGGCTTCGCAACGGGTTCGACCGGTTTGGCCGGCGCTTCGGCTCTCGCGGCGGGCTTCGCCGCCGGAGGTTTCGCTGGCGCATTTTCACGCTTCGGTTTGGCGTCTTGCTTCGGCGGTCGCACGGCTGCAGGCCGTGGCGGGGGCGGTGCCGCAGCGGGTTCCGCCCTCGGCGCTGGCACAGCAGCGGCGGGGCTCGGTGGGGCCTTCGCCAGCACGGAGTTCGCTAGCGCCAACTCCAGCGGCAAGGGGGAAAGCGGATCGGCCCGCAGATCAGCCTCGCCGAAGGCACGTAGCACGCCGGCGATGCGCGCGGCGGAGACGTCGGCCACCAGGGCGCTCATCTCGGCAAGCTGCTCCTCGCTCCACGCGTCGGTGGTGGCTGCGCCCGCCTTGACGAGCAGCAGGCCGCGAAGGTAGGCGACGACCTGGCGCTGGAACTGGCGCAGGTCCAGCCCGTCGTCGCGCACCGAACCGATGAGCGTCAGCCCCTCGGCCAGCTCCTCTCGCAAGGTGTGGGTCGCGAGCTGAGCGCTGCGGGCATCGACCACCAGGCCGAGCTCCTCTTTCACCTGCTCCAGCGTCAGCTTCTTGCCGTAGCCGTCGACAAGCTGCTCGAGCAGGTTGATGGCGTCACGCAGGCTGCCGGTGGCGGTGCGCGCAATCACCTCCAGCGCATCCTGAGGGCAGTCGATCCCCTCCTGTTCGGCCACGTAGCCGAGCCGCCCGACGGCGGCCGCGAGCG
>JACZTE010000049.1 GCA_022573935.1 Chloroflexota bacterium | reverse complement strand
GGTGACACCAGCCAGTGATGCTCCAAACTCCTCGATGAAGGCCTCGCCGTCGGTGTTCACGCTGAGAACAGCAACCGAGGGACGAGCGTCTTGTGCGGATGGGTTCGCCACAGCTCCTGTCCCCTTCGCCGGCTCTGAGGGCCCCTGTTGCGCGGTCCCTCAAGCACCGGTCTGCCGATCATAGCATACTGGGCAGAACGCGTTACGTCGGCATGCCCAGCCTTTACAAACGTAACGTCAGCTTCATACTCTGTGTTACGATCTATGAAACCCGCGTCTCGGGTTGCGTAGACCCGGACTAGACATTGGACATGATGGAAGCAACAACAGCGAAACCCTCCAGTTTGGCGACAGCGACGAGGTCCATGGTAACAGCGTGGGACCTCTTGGTCGCGGTCACCCTACGTGACCTCAAGGTGAAATACCAGGGGACGGTGCTCAGCTATATCTGGTGGATCGCGCGCCCCCTGGCGTTGGGAATGGTTCTCTACTTCGCGCTTGGGCGAGTACTCCGGCTCGACGTCGAAGGCAGCGACGTCTACGTGGCGAACTACGGCGTCTTCCTCCTCGCCGGGCTCTTCCCTTGGTTCTGGTTCTCTGGCGCTGTCCAGCAATCGGCCAGCTCCATCGTCGCCAACGGCGGGTTGCTAAAGAAAGTACGCTTCCCACGACTGATCCTGCCGCTGTCCGCTGTCTTCTTCAATACCGTTCAATTTCTCCTCACCCTACCGATCCTTATAGTCTTCGTCTTCATCGCTGGCATCGATCCGGATATCACCTGGGCAGTGGGTATACCGATGCTTCTCGGCCTGCAACTACTCTTTCTGATGGGATTGGGGACGCTCGTCGCCTCGCTCAACGTCTTCTTCCGCGACCTGGGACCGCTCATCGAAGTGGTGCTCCTCCTGATGTTTTACACATCGGGGGTGATCTTCCCGCTCGAGCGCGTACCGGAGCGGTTTCAGCCCATCGTAAAGCTGAGCCCGATGACGACGCTCCTAGAGGCGTGGCGCGACCTCTTCCTGCGGGGCTCGCTCCCGGGCCTCGAGCTCTGGCCAGCCGTCGCCGGTACCGTAGTGTTCGTGGTGATAGGCCTGGCGACCTTCCGCACGTTAGAGAGGTTCTTCGCCGATGCCCTCTAGCGATGAGCTGGCAGTGCAGCTAGACGGGGTGTCCAAGCGATACTTCCTGAATCCCGTCAAGCCCTTTCGGCTGAGCGACGTGGCGCGTCCGCGGGCGCTCTGGCATCGGCTCCGCCCGCGAGAGCCGTTCTGGGCGCTGCGAGACGTGACGATGACAATCAATCGCGGCGAGATCGTGGGCATCATCGGCGCCAACGGCTCGGGCAAGAGCACGCTCCTCCGAGTCCTCGCCGGCCTCTCTCCTCCCACGACAGGAAGCGTCACCATCCACGGCCGCTACGCCGCGCTGCTAGAGCTGGGGTCCGGTTTTCACCGGCAAGCGACAGGCCGTGAAAACGCCTACCTGAACGCCCTCTTCATGGGCCTCTCCAAGAGGGAAGCGAAAGAGCGAATACCGGAGATCCTCGAATTCTCAGGCCTGGAGCAGTTTGCCGATCAGCCGATGCGCACCTACTCCGCTGGTATGTTCATGCGCCTCGGCTTCTCCGTAGCGATCCACGTGCAGCCCGAGATTTTCCTGATCGATGAGATACTCGCGGTAGGCGACGCCGAATTTCAGAAGAAGTGCTTCGACCACTTCGACACGCTGCAACAGCGCGGCACCACCATCATTATCGTCTCCCACAACGTGGACGTGCTCAAGGAATTCGCCGGCCGCGTCGTTCTCCTCGAACACGGGAAGGCGGTGCTGGACGGCGATCCCGTCGATGTCACCAGGGAGTATATCGAGCGCCGCAAGGAATCCTCGCCTGAGTTTAAGCAGATCTTTAGACAGGGCCTGCTCCAACGGTGGAGCGCTGAGGCAGTCACCGCACAGCAGGAAGACGACTCCGAAGCCCCCGCCCAGCGATAGGACAGCCATGCGCGATAACGTCAAGGAGTTCCTCCAACTGCTCACCGAGACCTTGGATCTGCCACACCCTGTGCTGGAGGTGGGCGCGCTGCAGACGGAGGGGCAGGAAGCGTACGCTGACGTGCGACCGTTCTTCAAAGACGGCCGCTATCTCGGCTGCGACATGCGCCCCGGCGCGGGCGTGGAGTGCCTGGCCGACGCGCACCAGCTCCCATTCCGCGAGGCGTCGGTCGGTACCGTCCTCCTGCTCGATACCCTCGAACACGTCCAGAGCCCGTTCGTCGCCGTCCAGGAAGCCTGCCGCGCACTCAGGCCAGGGGGCGTCGTGCTGCTTGCATCGGTGATGAACTTCCCGATTCACTCGTTCCCATCGGACTACTGGCGCTTCACCCCTGCGGTCTTCGACTATCTGCTGACCACGTTTGAGCCGCGCTTCGTGGTCTCGCAAGGCGATGCTGAGTTCCCCAGCACGGTGATCGGTGTCGCGATGAAGCCATCGCCCCGCGCTGAGGACGCTGAGCGGTTCCGCGAGGCCGTGCGCGCAATCGAGGCTAGGTGGCCAGAGACGGCCCCCAGCGGGCCGCTCCTGGCCTGGCAGCCGTCGTTCATCGCGGTCTCCCAGCGGCTCGCCGAGCAGCAACTGCCTGAGCTCAAGCAGGGGCGAACCATCGCGCAGAGCTTCGTCTGCCCCAGCGACCAGATGAGCCGCATCGACGTGAAGCTGTCGAACTTGGGGCGCCTGAACAACTGCCACGTGCTGTTTCGCCTCCGACGGGAGGACGGCCAGCAAGAGGTGGCCTCGTACCGTCTCTTCGCCCACCACATCTTCGCCGAAGGCTGGGCGTCCATTCCCATACCGGAGCAGGCCGAATCGGCAGGACAACGCTACCTGCTCACGCTGGAGTCTCCCGACGGTATCTTTGGCAACGCCGTGGCCGCCTTGGCGAGCGATACGAGAGCGTACGCCGAAGGACAGCTCTGGGTCGACGGAGAAGCGGTCGACGCGAGCCTCGCCTTCCAGGTCTACTGCCGATCGTCCGACGCAGCCGTATCGACGGGCGCGCGGACAGAATCGCCTCTCGGGGCGAGTTCAGTTGGCGGCTCGCGGCTAACTGGACTCGCACCAGGACAGCCTGACGTCGCTGCGGCGCTGCTTCGTGCCGAGGAGCAGCGCTGGGAGCAGACGCGCTACCTGGCCTCCGAACTGCGGTCGGCCCTCGATGCCATCGCCGCTGAGCACAAGGTGGCGCAGGCCCGCCTGGAGGTGAAGCTGGAGTCCGGGCTGCAGGAGCTGGCGAGCATCCAGCGAGAGGTCCTGGCCGAGAGCAGGGAGGCCGCATCGCTACCGCGCGCGGTCAAGCGCAACCCGCTGCTTCGCATGCTGCGAAGGCTCCTCGGCCAGCCTCCTGGAGATCACGCATGAACCTCCGCCGCCTGCTGGACGCGTGGCGCCGTCCCGTTCAGCAAGACACGCCTCGGGCCAGCACGGCTGATGAGCTACGACGCGAGCTGGAGCGATTCGGCGCCTGGGTGTACCCGTTCGAGCTGGCGGACGGCGTCGTCACGCCGCTGCAGTTCGACTGGCTAGCCGAGGCGCACGAGACCCGCTTTCGGATGATGCTCCCAGAGATCGATGCACTCTTCGACGGGCGCTGGGGCGAAGTGAGCTGCCTCGACGCCGGCTGCAACGAAGGCTATGTCGGCTTCGAGATCGCTCGCCGCGGGGCGAAGGCCGTCGTCGGCTTCGACGCACGGCCCCTGAACATCGAGAAGGCGGAGTTCATCAAGCGGCAGTTGCAGGTGAAGAACATCACGTTCGATGTCGCCAACATCGACAGCCTGACCCCAGATCAGTACGGCACCTTCGACCTGACGCTCTTTCTAGGCCTCCTCTATCACCTCGAGGACCCGATAGGCGCCCTGCGACGCCTGCGCGCGGTAACGCGGGAGCTGTGTGTCGTCGATACACAAGTCTTGCGTGACGGGCCCAGCGTCACCACAATCGCCGGATCGGAAGAGGTGGAGACCAACGATATCCTCGCCATCCTTGAGGAGCCGGAATGGGCCGAGAGCCCCCTGGCCGCGATGACCGTGAGCGCCCTGGTACCGAACAAGAGCGCCCTGTTCACGATGCTCCGCCACGCGGGGTTCAGGGATGTGCGCCAGGCGATGCCCTATCCGGGCTGCTATGACCGTTACGCCAACTTCGACCGCGTGATCGTCTTCGCGAGCGTGTAGGTACGCCCGCGCTTATCGTCACGGCCAGGCCACTCTTCCGCCGACCGGCGGCTGAAGAAGTCGTTACAGCCATCGTCATGGAATGTCCGAATCGTACGCTTCGGCGTCTCGCTTTTCTGGGACATCCCCGGTTGGGGCCGGAACCTCTTCCTTCTCCCATACAAGATCAACAGCAGCACCTTGCGCACCGTCGATAAAGTGACCCGCAACCTACCGCTGCTGGCCGATGTTGACCTGTTCGTTTAGCGGCCAACGCTGCCCAGACACCAAGACTAGCAACGCCTTGCTCCAGTCATCGTTTTCTCATCAGAGGGATCCCCTCCAATATCTGCTATCGTGGTAGCCGGTAGAGAGCACGGGGTGTACCCGTCGCCTCCTGTCTGAAAGGCGTTATGTTAACTGCTCTAAAGCGTCCGTATCTCTGGGTCGGAGTGGCCGTAAGCGTCGGCGCACTCGCGTTGGCGTCTCGGAGCCTTCGTATCGATGATGTCGTAGATGCGCTGACCGCAGCGAACTACCTGTGGTTGTTCCCAGCGCTCGCGGCGCTGCTCATGGGCCTCGTCCTCCGAGCCCGACGGTGGCAACTGCTCTTTCACCCAGTAGGCGGACTTAGCCTGGGCAACCTCTTCGGGGCGATGAACGTTGGGTACCTGCTGAACAGCGTGTTACCCTTCCGCGTCGGAGAGCTTGGGCGTGCCTACGTCATCGGCAAGGTCGAGGATGTAGGCTTGGTCCATGCGCTAACGACCATCGTCGTCGAACGGCTGCTGGACGTGCTCCTCGTGATCGCGCTGCTGCTGATCCTGCTGCCGTTCGTAGACGAGCCGGGCTGGGCCACAGGCCCCGCGTTGGTGCTGGGCGTTAGCATACTGGTGCTGGCGACGCTGCTTGCCGCCATAGGCAGGGCGCGGCGGTTCGCCCTTCACATCGTCGAATGGCTGCTGCGGCCGGCGCCAGAAAGGCTGCGTGGCCGTCTACGAGAGAGCGCGGAGGCGGCGCTGGACGGCTTCGCAACGCTGGGTCATCCACCCGTACTGCTTCGGGCCGGCGCCTGGTCGGTAGCGGCCTGGGCATTCTCGTCCCTGTACCTGTACTTCATCTTGCTGGCGTTCGACCTCGAGCTGACGTACACCGCTCCCCTCTTCGTGATGGTGGCCACTGCCCTGGGGCTGATCGTGCCTTCGTCGCCCGGCGCCATCGGCGTGTACCACGCCATCGCCATCGAAACCCTGACCACCGTCTTCGCCGTCGAGCGAGCCGATGCCGCCGGCTTCGCGCTGGTGAGCCACGCCCTCCTCAATTTGCTGCCTATCATCTTGGCGCTGGCCTACCTCTGGAGCCGGCGCGAGTCGTGGCGAGACATGCTCTCTGGCGCGTTCAGCCGTTCCGAGGCGAAGCCCTAGGTATGCTGGCGCTCGCTAGATGAACATTCCGTTCAGGGAGACCTGCCTGGAGGCCGGTAGTAGATGATGATATCGTCGTCGCTGCGCTCAAGATCCGCCTCGTCCAATTGCGCCTCGTTGCCGAACGCCCGCACTTCGATGTCACCATAGTAGAGCCTCAGCTCGTCCCTCACATAGCGGTCCGTTAAAAGGATGAGCAGCCAGGGCACATCCACCAGGTAGACACGCGCATCGGGAGCCAGGCTCGGGTGCTCCTCCTGCACCTGCTCGATCAGCTGTTTGCTCTGGAACATCGCGTGGCGATGGCCAGCTCTCAGCTCGACACCACGCCAGACCATCACCCCGACGATGGGGACGACGATCGCAAACGCCAACGCTGGCGCCCAGGCTCCCAGCCGCCTCGGACGGGCGGCCCACACCACGGCGACACACATCGCCAGCAAGATGGCCAGGGCCGGGCCAGCGCTGCCGCCAATTAAATCGGTGCGCACACCGGTGATTGCCAACCCAGCGCGCATGGGCACTCCCAATTGGGCAAACTTTTCCGCCACCAGTTTCGAGGTTTTGACCTCACGGAACCCGGGCTCTGGGTTCTGTAGGATGGCCTTGGCGACGTTGACTATTTCATCGGACCGGGCGTCGATTTCCTCAAAGACCCGACGCTTTAGGTCTTCTTTGGATAAAGACTGGGGTGACGAATCAGGCATGGCGGGCTCCGCTGCTACTTTAAGCTGTACCGGCTAGACCGAGGCTGTTTCGGCCTGGCGTGATTGTGGGAAGATTGTATCAGAGGGTCGTCTGCTTGGGTATCTCTGGTGGGGTGTTAAACAATGCGCAGATAGACGATAGCTGATGCCTGACGGCTTACGGCTAGGTGTATAATTCGCCGCGTTGGCTATGAAGGTGATTATCGCTCCTCAGGGGTTCAAAGGCAGCTTGTCGGCCTTGGACGCGGCTAGAGCAATCCAACGGGGTGTGCTGGCGGCGGCGCCGGAAGCCGAAACAGTTCTGGTGCCGGTGGCCGACGGTGGGGACGGCACCCTGGAAGCCCTGGTTGGCGCCACCGGCGGCCGGTTTTTCCGCAGCATAGTCACCGGTCCTCTGGGCAGGCCTTTGGAGGCTGCCTGGGGCGTTATGGGCGACGGGCAAACGGCGGTGGTGGAAATGGCCCGGGCCTCGGGATTGGCGTTGGTCGCTCCCCGTTCCCGCAATCCCCGACTCACCACCCCCCGCGGCACCGGTGAAATCATCAAAGAAGCTTTGGAAAGCGGCTACCGGCGGGTGATTGTCGGCTTGGGTGGCAGCGCCACCAACGATGGGGGAGCGGGTATGGCCGC
>JACZTE010000048.1 GCA_022573935.1 Chloroflexota bacterium | reverse complement strand
AATGCCTGTACCATGACCACCGAAGCTATCGACCTGCCCGAACTGGCGTCCAGCGCCCGTAGCGAACTCGACGCTGCGGGAGACGGAGCGGCGCTGGAGGCGTGGCGCATCGCGTACCTCGGTCGCAAGGGGCGGCTGACGCTGGTGCTGCGACGCCTGGGCGATCTGTCCATGGAGGAGCGCCGCCGTGTTGGGGGAGAGGCGAACCGTCTGAAGCAGGAGCTGGAGTCGGCCCTGGAGACCAAGCGCGGGGAGCTGGAACAGCGGCGCCTCGCGGCCACAGTGGAGGCGGGCCAGGTAGACGTGACGCTACCGGGGCGGCCGAAGCGCATCGGGCGGCTGCATCCGGTGACGCAGACGCTGCGGGAGATGCTGGAGATCTGCGTCTCGATGGGGTTCTCGGTCGTCGAGGGGCCGGAGGTGGAGCTGGACTACTACAACTTCCAGGCGCTGCGTATCCCGGAGGACCATCCGGCGCGGGACATGCAGGACACGTTGTATATCGACTTCCAGCGCGATGAGAAATATCCGCAGGTGCTGCGCACCCACACTTCGCCCAATCAGGCGCGGTTCATGGAGCAGCACCAGCCGCCGATCAGGATCGTCGTGCCAGGCAAGTGTTATCGCAAGGAGGCGACAGACCCGCAGAGGGAGTGGATGTTCACCCAGATCGAGCTGCTGGCGGTGGACGAGGGGATCAGCATGGCCGATCTGAAGGGGACGCTGTTCGAGTTCGCCAAGCGGATGTTCGGACAGGAGCGGCAGGTGCGCTTCCGCTGCGACTACTTCCCCTTCGTCGAGCCGGGGGTGGACATGGCCATCGACTGCTTCCTCTGCGGCGGCGATGGTTGCCGCACTTGCCGGGGCGAAGGCTGGATCGAAGTGCTAGGCGCCGGCATGGTGCACCCGGAGATCCTGGCGAACATGGGCTACGACACCGATCGCTACACGGGCTTCGCCGCCGGCGTGGGGGTGGAACGCATCTGCATGCTACGCCACGGCATCGAAGACATCCGCGCGTTCTACGCGAACGACCTGCGCTTTCTGGAGCAGTTCTAAGCGTGCGCGTCTCCCTAAAGTGGCTCGCTGACTACGTAGACGTAGCCCTCCCGCCGGAGGAGCTGGCTCATCGCCTCACCATGGCCGGCCTCGAGGTCGAGACGATCGAGCGCATCGGCGGCGACTGGGACGAAAAGCTGATCACCGTCGGCCTGGTGACCGCGGTGGAGCCACACCCGAACGCCGACCGCCTGCGCCTCGCCACCGTCGATCTGGGCGAAGGCGAGCGGATGACGGTGGTCTGCGGCGCGCCCAACGTCGAGGCCGGGCAGAAGGTCGCCTTCGCCCGCGAAGGCGCCAGCCTGATCGACGGCCGCACGGGCAAGCCAACCGCGCTGCGCCCGGCCACGATCCGAGGCGTCGAGTCGGCGGGCATGGTCTGCTCCGAGAAGGAGTTGGGCCTCTCGGATGAGCACGAGGGGATCCTGGCGCTGCCCGACGACGCTCCAGTGGGCGCGCCGCTTGCCCGCTTCCTGGGTGATGTCATCCTGAACATCGACGTCACGCCGAACCGGGCTGACTGCTTCTCGATGGTCGGCGTCGCCCGCGAGGTGGCCGCCCTCACCGGCGGCGTCGTTCGCGAGCCCGAGCACACGTTCGACGAGGTAGACGAGCCAGCGGCAGGGAAGGCGACCGTCGAGATCGCCGATCCGGACCTCTGCGCTCGCTACGTCGCCACGGTGATCGAAGGCGTGCGCGTGGAGCCCTCGCCCCGCTGGATGCAAGAGCGATTGCTGGCCGGCGGCATGCGCCCGATCAACACTGTGGTAGACATAACGAACTATGTGATGTTGGAGTTAGGCCAGCCGCTGCACGCTTTCGATTTCGACAAGCTGCGTGGCGGCAAGATCATCGTCCGGCGCGCGCGCAAGGGAGAGAAGCTGGTCACGCTGGATGGCGTCGAGCGGCCGCTCAACGAGGAGATGCTGACCATCGCCGACGCCGAGGCGCCCATCGCCCTCGCCGGCGTCATGGGTGGCTTCGACTCCGAGGTTACCGATAAGACGGCGACGATCCTGCTGGAATCGGCCACCTTCCATCCGAGCAACATCCGCCGCACGGCCGCGGCGCTCAAGTCTCGCACCGAGGCGTCTACTCGCTTCGAGAAGGGGCTCAGCCCGGAGCTGGCGATGATCGCGTCTCAACGCGCCACCAAGCTGTTGGTAGAGCTGGCCGGCGGCCGTTCGCTCCACGGCTTCGTCGATGCCTACCCGCGGCCGGCGAAAGAGGTGCGCATCAATCTCACCCGCCGGCGCCTCCAGCAGGTGTTGGGGATCGACCTGCCGACCTCGCAAGTGCGGACTGCGCTCACGTCGCTGGGCTTTAGCTGTCGCTGGCTGCCGCCGGAGCGCTATCAGGTGCGCGTACCATATTGGCGCACCGACGTTCGCATCCAGGACGACGTGGCGGAGGAGGTGGCCCGCATCGTCGGCTACGACCAGATCCCGATGAAGGGGCTGGGCGGAGACGTGCCACCGGCCGTCCCTCAGCCGCGCCGCGAGCTGCGCGAGCGCCTGCGCGATGCGCTGGTGGCTGCCGGCATGCAGGAGGTGATCACCTACTCGCTCACGACGATGGAGGCGCTGGAGCGGGTGATGTCGCCGGAGGAGCTGGCTGCGCACCCGCCGCTGCGAGCGACGAAGCCGGTGAGCGCGGACCATGAGTACGTGCGACCGCTGCTGCGGGCCGATCTGCTGCAGGCGCTCGCCCAGAACGTGCGCAGGAGCGAAGGAGAGCTTGCTCTCTTCGAGGCGTCGCGGGTGTATCTGGCGCAACCGGGCGACGTACCCCAGGAGCAGGAGCATATCGTCGGCGTGGTGACCGGCTGGCGCGAGAATCGCTGGGGGCGTCCTTCCGAAGAGCCGGTCGATTTCTACGACGCTAAAGGCTATGCGGACGCAGCGCTTCGATCGCTAGGCGTGTCGGCGACGTTTCAGGAGACGGCGGCCTTTGGGCTGGTGCCCGGCCGGACGGCGGAGATCGTCGTAGGCGAGCGAAAGGTGGGGATCCTCGGTCAGGTGCACCCTTCGGTCGCCGCCGCCTTCGACATCGACCAGGAGGTCTACCTGTTCGAGCTGGTCGTGGACGAGCTCGTACCGCTGATCGAGGAGGTGCGCGGCTATCAGGCGGCATCGCGCTACCCGCCGGTCGTGCAGGATGTGGCGCTGGTCGTCGATCGTGAGCTTCCCGCTGCCAAGGTAGCCGCCGTCATCGAGGAGCACGAGTTGGTGCGGCGCGCGCAGCTCTTCGATGTGTTCGAGGGGGAGCACATACCCGCCGGCAAGCGCTCGCTCGCCTTCTCGGTCATCTACCAGGCGGCCGACCATACGCTCACCGACGAAGAGGCGGCCAATGCCCAGCGCTCCATTCTGAAGCGGCTGAGCAAGGAGCTGGGTGTGGAGCTTCGCGGTTCTGGCGAAGGCTGATGGCCCAAGGTTCGCGCATGCCCGACGCTTCGCCTCGAACGCGACCGCTCGCCATCGCCCACCGTGCAGGGAACGATCTCTCGCAGCTAGCTGCAGCGTTCGCCGCAGGAGTCGACTACGCGGAGGCCGATGTCTGGCTGGATCGAGGCAGGCTAGAGGTTCGCCACGAAAAGACGGCCGGCCCCATCCCCATCCTCTGGGAGCGCTGGACGCTCCAGGCCGGCTGGAAGCCGCGCCTCCTCTTGGATCAGGTGCTCGAGGCCGCGGCCGGCCAAGGCCGGCTCTTCCTCGATCTCAAGGGCCAGGCAAAAGGTTTGGCCCAGGCTGTGGCTGATGCGGTCGAGCGGGCGGGCGTTTCGGAGAGCGTCGCCTTCAGCACACCAACGTGGGCGCACCTTGACCGTCTACGCACGCTCATGCCGCAAGCGCCTCGCTTTTACACCGTCGGCAGGGCGGGAAAGCTGGGCGGGCTACGTCGCCGTCTGGAGCGGGGCGAGATCGAGGCCGTATCTATCGATAGCCGGCTGGTCACGCAAGTGCTCATCGCGGAGCTTGGCGCGGGAGGTGCGGGCACGATCGTGACCTGGGGAGTGGAGACGGCCGAGGAGGCTCGGCGGGTGTTGGCGTGTGGCGTGAGCGGCGTGACGAGCGATAGCCTGGACTTGCTGGCCAGCGTCCGCGGCGGCGAGCTTAGCCCGTCGCTGTCTTAGACCAGGACGGCGTGGATGCGAGTGCCCTCGAACAGGCGGTGCAGCCGCCCGGCGAGCCAGAGCGCGGCGAGCGCAACCACGCCGCCCAGGACAGCGTCGAGGATGTAGTGGTTGCCGGTGAAGATGATGCCGGCCAGCATCAGCGTCGGCATGAACATCGCGAACCCCTTCACGAGCCACGAACGGGTGGTCTCGAACAAGGCCAGCCCCATCAGCAGGTTCCAGCCGAAGTGGAGGCTGGGGAGCGCTGCGTACTGGTTGACTAACGCCGGTGGCTGGAGCACCCGGTAGGCGCTGTTGTGTAGCGTAATCGTATCGACGAAGCCCGCATCGCCAAAGAAACGCGGTGGCGCTACAGGCAGGGTGACGAAGAAGATGAGGCCGATGGCGCCCGAGATCAGGAAGGCGTTGCGGTAGCGGGCGAAGACATGAGGCTGGAAGATGAAGAGCCAGACCGCCAGCCCGATAATGACCGGGATATGTCCCCAGATGTAGACGCCGTTGAAGAAATCGATCAGCAGCTGGCTCTCAAGGATGAGAGCTTGCAGCGAAAGCTCCCAAAAGATGCCCAGCGCCTGTTCAATTTGGATCAGCCTGGCGCCGTTGACGAACGCTTCGTCAGCGCGGCCATTTATCGCGCCGCGCACGAGATGGTAGGCGAAGTAGGCGGGCACCAAGAGCGATAGTTCGAAGAGGAAACGAGCGCCACGATGCTGAGGCAACGGGAATCGGCTGAAGAACCAACTCACCCGTCGCGATAGCGCTTCGTTTCTCAGGTTTACTATCGCCATTGGTTTTCCTCCTAGTGCGTAGACGCTCCTCGCTTCCTAGGAGTTCCCCTTATTTTTGAGAATAAACCACCCGCGATAAAATTTCAAGTGCTCCCTTTGTGTTTTCATACACAAAGGCCAGGCATGAGCCTGGCCTGGGATAGCGGCGAATCGGGCTGCGTCAGCTCGCGGCGAGGGCGGCTTTTGCTCGGTCGGCGATGGCGGCGAAGGTGGTCGTGTCGCGCACTGCCAGATCGGCCAGGATCTTGCGGTCCACGGCCACGCCGGCCTTCGTCAGCCCATGGATCAGCCGGCCGTAGGTGAGGCCCTGGAGACGGGCGGCGGCATTGATGCGCATGATCCAGAGGCGGCGAAACTGCCCTTTGCGGTCGCGCCGGTCGCGGTAGGCGTAGTCGAGAGCGTGGAGGACGGACTCATTAGCGCGGCGGAACGACCTGTGGCGAGCCCCCCGGTGGCCCTTCGCCATCTTTAGTATCTTCTTGTGCCGTCTGTGGGCTGTGACGCCGCGTTTTACTCTACTCATCGTTGTGTTTCCTCAACGCCCGTAGGGCAGCAGCCTTCGAAGGCGGCGACGCAGGCTTGGGTGCACCACCATCATCTCATCGTACTGGCCCTTAGAGCGGCGATGCTTCTTGCGTCGAAAGTTGTTGATGTTACCTTTGCGACGCAGCAGCTTGCCTCGCCCGGTAAAGCCGAGGCGCGCGCGGGCGCCCTTGTGCGTCTTTTGCTTCGGCACGCTATCCCTCCGAGACTGCCTTCGCCTCGCCCGCTTTCGCCTCGCCCACCGTTGTCTTGTCTGCCTTTGCCTTGGGCGAAGAGGACGCCTTCTCCGTCGATTGCCCGCGAGTGGGCCCCAGAATCATGTTCATGAACCGGCCTACCATGGAGGGTGGCTTGTCCACTATCGCCACCTCCTCCAGATGCTCTTGTGCCCGCAGGAGCAGCGCCCTACCGATGTCAGGATGGGCCATCTCTCTGCCCCGGAACATCACGGAGAGCTTGACTTTGCTTCCCTCCTTCAGGAAGCGCTCCGCGCGACGCAGCTTCATCTCCATATCGTGGTCACTGATCTTGACCTTGAAGCGCACCTCGCGAAGCTGACCGAGGTGCTGGTGCTTGGTGCCACGTTCTTTCTTCGCCTGCTGGTACTTGAACTTGCCGTAGTCCAGGATGCGGCAGACCGGAGGCACGGAAGCCGGGGCGACCTCAACCAGATCGAGTTCTCGCTCTCGCGCAGCGGCCTGCGCCTCGGCTAGTGACATGACGCCCAAGCGCTCGCCGCCCTCGTCGATCACGAAGACCTCGCGGGCCCGAATGCGCTGGTTCGTGCGAAGCTCGCGAGCTATGCCCAGACCCTCTTGTCTAAACGTTGGTACGGCATCTCTACAGTCGGTAACTATAACGAATCGCGAGCGAGTGCGTCAACGCGTGTCGATTCGATCAGAGCACCACCAGCAGCGGCGTCCCTTGCTCCACCCGCTGGCCCACGGAGACGTACACGGCCTTCACCGTGCCGGCGCGGCTCGCATTCAGGTTGTTCTGCATCTTCATCGCCTCGATCGTTGCCACCACCTGGCCCGCCTCCACATCGTCGCCCGGTTCGACCATGATCTCCAGCACCACGCCCGCCATGGGCGAAGTGAGCACCCATTCGCCTGAGTCCGTCGTCGTCTCGGCGGCTTCCGGCCCGCCGGCCCGCCGGCCGCGCAGCAGGCCCGGCGTGGTGATGGCGAAGAGGCGCGAGCCGATGACGATGTGGTAGCCATCGGGCCCCTCCTCGGCGAAGACGTCGTAGGGGCGGTGGTCGAGCAGCAGCGAGTAGCGCGCCGTCTCGCCGATCCGTTCCAGCTCGACGGGGTACCATGTGCCGTCCAGGCGCACGCGGAACTGGCCGTCGTGCTCCTCGACCTCCAGTTCGTGCTCCTCTTCGTTCAGTGTCAGCCGGTACGTTGACGCCATAGCTCTACGCGCAGGTGTGGCCGAACTGACGCAGCAGGGAGAGGATGCCTGAAAAGCC
>JACZTE010000047.1 GCA_022573935.1 Chloroflexota bacterium | reverse complement strand
AGGCGCTCGGCGGTCGGCTAAGTCCAAGTCGGCGCGCCGACCGCAGGCCAACGTCCAGCACCAGCATCCCGGCGATGACCTGGGACAGATTACCCAGGACTATATGCCCTTGGTTCGCCACGCGGTGAATCGCATCGCTGTGGGATCATCCAGCGCCGGCATCCTCCAGTATGAGGACATGATCAGCTGTGGCATGCAGGGGCTGATCGAGGCCTACCACAGCTATGATCCCAACCGAGGCGCCAAGTTCTCTACCTACGCGCTGCCTCGCATCCGCGGCGCTATCCTCGATGCGCTGCGTGCGGCCCACCCGTTGCCGCGCTCGCTCCAGAAGTTCTCGAGCGATGTGGAGCGAGCCAGCGCTGCTCTCCACGTCAAGCTGGGCCGTTCGCCTACCAAGAAGGAGCTGGCCAAGCAGATGGGCCTGAGCCAGCAGGACTTCCTGAAGACGCTGCGCAGCAGCAGCATCCATGTCGTCTCCCTGGACGACCTCGCAGATCACGCTGTCAGCGGTAATACGGAGAAGCTCTGGGAGATGGCCGACGATGACCCATCGGTGGACCCCGACGCGATGGTGCAGGAGACGATGATACGACACAAGCTGCACGAAGCCGTGGAGCAGCTCCCGGATCGAGAACGCACCATCGTCCAACTCTACTACATGCAGGCGCGCTCCCTGAAGAGCATCGGCAACGTGCTCGGTATCTCCGAGTCGCGAGCGTCGCAGCTCCGGCACCGCGCCATCCGCCGCCTCCGCGGCGCGCTCACCGAAGATCTCGAAGACGCGGCTTAGCCCCGAAAAGATCAGGGTACTGCGTAGCTCGCCTCAGGGTGTTCCCTGAAGGCCCCCGCGGGCCGAGGGCGCTACGCTACGTATATGGAGAGAAACTGTCGCAGCCTGCGCGTGGCGCTGCTTGGCGAAGGCGAGGAGGCTGCGCGCTGGGTCGCTATCCTCTCTGGCCTGACAGAGCTCTGCTCTCTGCCTGAAGAGCTTCCCGGGGGAATCGACGCTCTTGTTCTTGTCCCCGGCTGCAGCGATCCCTTTGCGCGGGCGAAGGAGGCGCTGGAGGCAGAGCTACCGGTACTCTACGCTGCGCCGTTTCTGCTCAGTCCGTGGCAGGCCGGCGTCCTGACCCACCTGAGCCGCGCTCAGGGCCGCTTCCTGCAGTTCGCGGAGCCGTTCCAGCATCGGAAGGGCTTTAGCTTCCTACAGCGGCTTCTGGCGGGCAAAGAGCCGTTCTGGCGCCCCCTCTATCTGCGCGGCCTTCGCGTGGCCTCTCCCGGCGATCCGGCCCGCATCGCTGAGCTGGCCACGGAGGAGTTGGCTATCTGCCAGACGCTCTTGGGCGACACGCCGCACTCGGTGACGGCCGCCGCCAGCCGTCGCGACGAAGTCGCCGAGGTCTGCGCCGTATTCCTTACGTTGCAGTACAGCAACGGTCTGCTGGCGCAGTGCACGATTAGCCTCGCCGAAGAGAAGGGCATCAGCCAGTTGGTGATCACCACCCCCAGTCGCACCGTTGTGCTGGACGACCAGGACCCGGTCGCGCCGCTACGTTTCGTCGGCGGGAAGGACACGGATCTCTTCGCGGAAGGCGCTGCCTTCGTCACAGCGCCTCAGGGTCCCGCGAAAGGCGCGCCCGCTCTAGATCCGTTGGCGGAGGAGGCGCAAGGCTTCTTGAGCGCCGTAGCCGCAGGCGATGGCTCCCACGGCAACGGCGAGCGTTGGACACAGGTGGCCGCGCTCTGGTGGGCGGCCCGCCAGTCGATGAGCTTCGGCGGCCCGGCCGAAGTGCCGGCCGTTAGGCCTGGAGACGCAGCACCGCCGCCCTTCCGAGTGATTCGGGGCGGCGGTAAAACCGTGCCGGCGGCCGGTCGTCGGCCGCGACTGACGGTAGTCGCTCGTTAATCTTCGCTTGGCTGGCGCACCTCGCGCTCGCTGCCGTCCTTCTCTGTCTCTCCAATGTTTATCTCAAGGATCTGCTCGTCGTGGCTGTTCGTGGATCGCTTCTGGGCGTCCGCGGCGATGTCATCTTTCTCGTCGCGGTCGACGAGTTCATCACGCAACACGGTGATCTCTCTCGGCGCCGAGATGCCGATCTTCACACGGTCA
The DNA here is from genome assembly GCA_022573935.1 of Chloroflexota bacterium. Next base: position 4,922 of record JACZTE010000047.1, on the reverse strand, counting down.
CGCTGCACTCCCAGCACGCGGATATGAATGTTCCCTGAGATGACGATGCCTTGATCGACCTTGCGCGTGAGAATTAGCATATTCCTCTTCCCTCTCCTTGCCTTTCGGCGCGCCTGGAGGCGGGTCCATATCCACCTCGGAATGGCGATGGTAAGCGCGGAGGATGCATGAGGGGCGCGCCCTCAGCGTCTCTTTCGCTGGGTAAGTATCGGCAGGTGCTGGGGTGAACGAGAGGGGGTATGCTGCGCGCGGTTGGCCCGTGCGGTTAGGAAGAAGCGTGGCCGAGTGCTATGCGGAGTTTGCGAGAGGCCGCGGGGACTGGTTGCGCAGCGTGTCCTGGACAAGCGCCACCAGGGCGGCGGGGCTGAAGGGCTTCGCGATGAAGTCCTCCGCGCCAGCGTCCATGGCCGCCTGGCGGTCCGACTGCTGCACGAAGCCGGTGAGCAGGAAGATGGGCGTGTCAGCGGTCGCCGGGTCTTCCTTCAGCTGTCGGCAGACCTCTAGCCCGCTCAGGCGAGGGAGGGCGACATCCAGGAGGATAAGGTCCGGGCGTTCGCTTCGCGCCAGCTCCAGGGCGGTGATGCCATCGGCTGCCTCTAACAAGGGGTAGCCCGTACCCTCCAGCGCCGCCCGGACAAGGATGCGGATGGTGGGTTCATCGTCGACGAGCAGGATCGTGGGCATTAGGACGCTCCGTTCGACTCGGCGGGCAGGCAAAAGCCGAAGGTGCTGCCTTGGCCGGGGCGGCTGTGCGCCCAGAGGTGGCCCTGATGACGTTCAACGATGGCTTTGGCGATGGCGAGCCCGAGGCCGCTTCCACCCGGCGCCAGCTCTCGGGAGGCCTCGCTCCTGTGGAACGGGCGGAAGGCGTGCTGTAGCTCTTCTGCTGTCATACCGATGCCCCGGTCGCGGACGGCAACGCTGACCGCGGGCCGGCAGTGGTGTCCCGCTGCGACAGAAGCCCCGTCGACCACTGTTGTCGCTTCGTCGTCTGCCAGGCAGCGAGATGCCACCTCCACTTCTACCGGGAGCTTAGGCTGCGAGTAGTCGAGAGCGTTGCGCAGCAGGTTCGTGATCACCTGTGTCAGCTTGTTGCCGTCAGCCATCACGGTTGGCGCCTCTTCGGCCAGCAGGTGAACCCGGTGGCCATCGCCGTTGAGCAGTTGGGCAACCCGCGCGATGACGTCGCCCAGCCGCACCGGCGCAAGCGTTAGCCGTACCTGGCCGGACTCGATCCGGGTCACGTCCAGCATCTCCTCGATCAGTCCGCTCAGCCGCACCGCCTCTTGGTTCATTAGGCCGAGCCACTCTCGCTGGACGCTGGGCGACACCTCTCGAGAGAGCATCAGCTCCGTAAAGCCTTGCAACGCCGCGAGCGGCGTCCGGATTTCGTGGGACGCTTTCGAGACGAACTCCAGGGGCATCCGCAGGCGTCGCAGTGCGAGGGCCAGATCCTGGCCGAGCGCGGATAGCAGAGCGACGTGGTCGTTTCGGAAGCGAGAGGCCGCGTGGCGTCCGACGATGAGGACGCCCAGCGTGTCGCCTTGGGCTGAGAAGGGGACTGCCAGAGCCGAAGCGCATGGCTTGCCCTGCGGCGGCGACCACGAGCGGGTACGACGAGGCGCCTGCTTGCGGAGTACTTCCCTGGCTAGGGTATCTTCAGACGAACTCCCGTAGGCCGGCTGCTGTACGCTGTCTTGGCGCCGGATAGCCCGGCAGCGGAGCGTGGCCCCGTCGTCGGAGGCGAGGAAGAGGGCGATGACATCGACCTGGAGCAGGGTGGAGACGGCGTCCAGGGCTACCCGGAGCAGCGCCTCCTCATCCGTCTGAGCGAAAATCTGGAATGCAGCTCGGCGGAGCGCCCGCTCCTGCGCTGCAGTGCGCAGGAGCGCGGGACCGTTGCCTGAGCCCACCGTGTCGGCGGCCATAGAGGCCCGCGTGGTGGCCGTGCCGCTTCGCTTCTCCCGAACTCCCTTTCCTACGGCCATCGCGCGTCCTGCCTATCCTTCTGACCGAGGCACCGGTTCGCCGCCGCCAATGCTGGGCGCGCTGACTGGATTATCGCCGGCCCGTTCATCGGTAGGGAAGTCCACTTCACCCAGGACATCGCGGGCCTTGTGCCCAGCACCGGCGTCCCGACAGTCGCAGTAGGCGGCGAAGATTGACCGATCGAGCAGGCGGAGCCCTTGCTGATTCAGGTCCTGGCTGTGCTGGTGGCGGAGGCGCACCATGCGCCGCAGCCGTCGCAGGTAGACACCGCGCAGTGAGCCTCGTCTAGCTCGGGCGGTAGGCGCTTCGGCGAATGGTGGTGTAGCCATAGTACTCAGTACATCCATGCTTCAGTCTGGTGGTGGTTGACCTATCGGCCGCTACTAACCTGCCTGCTCGGTTTCGCTCTCCAGGACGTCGGGCGGCGCGTCCAGGCCGACCAGGCCCTTGCGCAGCGCGTAGCGAATGAGGTCCGTGCGATTGCGAGCGTGGAGCTTGCTCATGATGTGGGCCTTATGGGCCTCTACCGTCTTCACGCTGATGAACAGCTCCTGCGCAATACGCTGGTTCGAGTGCCCCTCGGCGATGAGCTGTAGCACCTCTCGCTCACGGCTGGTAAGCAAGTCATAGCCTACCTTGCCATCTTCCTGCTTGGCCTGCCAGAGGTACTGGTTGATGGCGTCGCCATCGGAGATTGCGGAGCTGAAGTAGCTGTTCCCTCGATGCACTGCGCGGATGCCCAGCAGCAACTCCTCCGTATCGGAGCGCTTCACCACGTAGCCGGCAGCGCCGGCGCGTAGGGCGGAGAGGATCTGCTCGTCCTCCATGTAGCCGGTGAGGATGAGGACGCGGGTCTTGGGGCAGCGCTTACGGATCTGGCGAGTGGCCTCCAGGCCGTTGAGGCCGGGCATGACCATGTCCATGAGCACCACGTCCGGCATCTCCTTCTCTGTCATGGCGACCGCCTCGCGACCGTTAGCCGCGTCGCCGATGACCTCCAGCTCCGGCTCAGACTCTAGCATCAGGCGAAGGGCCTGCCGAAGGATTGCGTGGTCATCTACGATCAAGATTCGAATGCGCTGGCTGCCCGCTCGGGTCCAACTCGGTCGTTCACTGACACTCGTCCTACGTGTAGTAATTGGCTTGCCTGGTTCGGTGGCCATCCTTGCGCTCCTTCCTCGTCTATCCTGTGTACGCTGCATCGATTCTGGGGCGACGCTACCACAACGGCCTAGCTATGCCAAGCTGCCGTATCGCGCCGTCCGACTGTCATACCTTAGCTACGGCGCGTTCCTCTCGCGTCGCCATCTGCTTGGCGAATGCCTCAGGGCCATCTGCCAGCTCGTCGTAATCGGGAACGGCTTCCGGCAACTCCAGTCCAGCGGGGTAGGTCCTGCTGGCGCCACAGCGACGGCAAGCGCCCTCCACCGTCCCGTAGTGGGGTGCCCCGAGTATCCAATGGTGGGTGCATGAGCTCGTCTGTCGTTCCATGGCGCTCCTCCTTGCGTCCGGCTCACTTCTTCAGCAGAGCGAGTGCTGATAGTCGCATCGTACGCGGAAGTGGCCATGCTGCTCCATTAGGAGAATCCCTATTAATGGTGTGGGAGAAACTCTTATTTACCGAGGTGATTCCGGGGTTCAGACACGCTTTTCCGTACTGGTTCTCGAAATAAAGGCGGCGAAGCACCCCGGTGCTGGGGGCTTCGCCGTGCATGCTACGCGAAGGCTGGTGAGGCTGGCTAGAGCCGTATCTTGCCGTGGGAAGGCTGCCGCCGCCGCTGGCGGTGACCGTTGGTCTCCTCCTCAAGCAAGTCGATTGGCGGAGTGGAGACGGCTTCGCGTACGTACCCGCAGCAGAGGCAGGTGCTGTACTCGCCGTACCAGTCCCGCTCCGGGATCATGGAGCCCCGACAGCGTGGGCAGACGCGAGGCAAGGCCATCTTGGTCATGACAAAGTCCTCCTTCGTGCGGTCCAAGACGTGTGCCGAGCCTTTCGGCTGCCTGCGGGGTTAGCTGACGGGTTCGGGCTGAAAGGCTGTGCCCTACTCGCTGGCGCGAGATTCACCCCAAGTGTGGTGGGTCCCCCGTTCCGGGATGGATTCGGCAGTCCCGCCCCTCCGTGGCAGGAGTGTGGATGATCCTCTGACCACCCGTGATTGTGATTCCAGTAACAGAGTACCATGCTCAGATTCCTTGTCAAGGGGTTACGGTCAATCATTGTGAAGTTTTTCGTATATGCTTGTTGTCAGACTCCAGCTCTCTCTATAATCGCAGAGGTCACGAGTGTAGATTCAGAGGGAGGGCACGATGCTGGGAATCAAACGCATGGATCATATCTGCATGGCGGTTTGGAAGCTGGACGATCGCCTGCCGATGCTAACGGAACTGTTCGGTATGCGAGTCGTCGGTCGCTTCCAGAACCCAGGGGCTGGCTATAACGGCGTGGCGCTCGAGATTCCCGGCGGTGGCGCCCAATGGGAGCTGCTGGAGCCCTCGGACGACGACAGCTTCATCGCCGGCTTCCTGCGCGATCGCGGCCCCGGCCTGCACCACATTACCTTCCAGGTCGAAAACGCGGAGAAGGCGACGCAGGCGTTGCAGGAGTTTGGCTACAAACCGTTCGGTGGCCGGACACACGGCAGCTATAAGGAGGTCTTCGTCCACCCGGGCGATTCCGGCGGCGTGCTCTTCCAGCTCTACGAGGGCAAGTGGGGCGAGTAGGGGTGGCGTTCTCCGCTACTCGCGGATGCGCGTGCGCTTGTTCTTGACATAATCGACGAGGATGTACTGCCCTAGATTGTCGGGTGTGGTGTAGAAGACGCGCCCCTTGTTGATCTTCGCCATCTGGTTGACGAACTCCTTCAGATAGTAGTTCCGGTCCAGCATGAAGGTGTTGATGATGATGCCCTTCTTCGTGAGGCGCTTCACCTCCT
>JACZTE010000046.1 GCA_022573935.1 Chloroflexota bacterium | reverse complement strand
GCGCATCTGCAACCACGCCGAGCCCGGCCAGATCCTCACGTCGGACGTGGTGCGGCAGCTCGTCGCGGGCAAGGATTTCCTCTTCTCGGACCGGGGCGAAGTGGCTCTGCGCGGCTTCGAGGATCCGGTGCGCCTCTATGAGGTGCGCTGGGAAGCGTGACCCTCGAAGGCCAGCCAGGCTTAAGCCTGGCCTTCAACCTGGCCTTCGGCATGGCCACGAACAGCCCGCAGCTCCTCGCGCGCCACTTCGCGGTCGTCCCAGGGCAGGTACTCGTTGCCGACGATCAGGTACGGCTCGTGCCCCTTGCCGGCGATGAGCACCACATCGCCGCTGCGAGCGCCCTCGAACGCGTGCCGCATCGCCGCCCGCCGGTCGGGGATGCGAACGAAGTCGTCGTCCTCGCGCTTGCCGGCCTGCGTCATCGCCTGCGCGATCTGCTCGAGAATCGCGGCGGGGTCTTCCGTCCGCGGGTTGTCGTTGCAGAGCACGGTGAAGTCGGCCAGCGCGGCGGCCGCCTCGCCCATGCCGGTGCGCCGGCCCGGATCGCGGTCGCCGCCGCAGCCGAAGACGACGACCAGCCGTCCCGACGCCACCGGCCGCAACGCCTGCAGCACGGAGCGCAGCGAGTCCGGCGTGTGCGCGTAGTCCACCGCCACCGCGAAGGGCTGGCCGCACTCGATCCGCTCCAGCCGCCCCGGCACGCTGTCGAACGCGCCGAGCGCCTCAGCGACCGTCGCGGCATCCGCGCCCTGGCTGATCGCCACCGTGGCGGCGGCCAGGGCGTTGTAGACGTTGAACTGGCCCAGGAGCGGTAGCTCTACCTGCGCGCTTCCAGCCGGCGTCGCAAGCTGGAAGCGCGAGCCACTCTCGGAGAGCGCGACGTCCAGCGCCCGCACGTCGGCCTCCTCCGACTCGATGCCGTAGGTCAGGACGCGAGCCGTCTTCGTCCGTGAGCGCATTGCTGCGCTCGCCGGGTCGTCCGCGTTGAGGACGGCGGTCTTGCCGATCCCCTTGTCGGCCGCCTCGTCCAGCATCTCGAAGAGCCGGCCCTTCGTCTCCCGATAGTCGTCCACGGTGGCGTGGAAGTCGAGGTGGTCCGGCGAGAGGTTGGTAAAGACCGCGATGTCGTACTCCAGGTGTTCGAGACGGTGGAGCGCCAGCCCGTGGGAGGTCGATTCTACCACCGCGTACTCTTCCTCCTCGTCTCGCATGCGGGCGAGCAGCGATTGCACCTCCAGCGACTCCGGCGTCGTGACCTGAGTCTCGTTCATCGTGAAGCTGTCGCCGATCTTGAACGCCACGCCGGTGAGCAGCCCCGTCGGGTGGCCGGCAGCTTCCAGCAGCGCGCTCGTTAGGTAGGAGGTCGTCGTCTTCCCCTTCGTGCCGGTGATGCCGACGACGCGAAGCGACCGCGCGGGATAATCGAAGAACGCGGCCGAAACGTCGGCCAGCGCCCTTCGCGTGTCGCCGGCCACGATCACGGCGACCGCGCGGCCAAAGAGCATCGCTTCCCAGAGCGAGCGCCGGTCCTCCTGCACCAGCACCGCCATCGCGCCCCGCTCCAACGCCTGAGGGAGGAAGCGGTGACCGTCGGTCTCGAACCCGGGCACGGCGACGAAGAGCGCGCCGGGCTCCACGCGGCGCGAGTCGTAGGCGACCGCCTCGATCTCCATTTCGCCGGAGCCCTGGACGGCCCCGCCGTTCGAGATGGCGTGCACCAGCGTTTCGAGCTTCACATCTCCATCCTACGGGATCGAATCGATTATCGCCGCGCCATCCGCCAGCCGCGAACTGCTCCACCCAGAGACGCACAAAGGCCGGGCAACGGCCCGGCCTGGATCGTTCGCCACCGCGGGCTTAGCGGCCTGGCAGGTAGTTTAGCGGGTTCACCGGAGTCCACACGCCGTTGATGATGACGTGGACCTCGAAGTGGAGGTGGGTGCCGGTGCTGATGCCGGTGCTGCCGATGAGGCCGAGGGTCTGCCCTTGCGAGACGTGCTGCCCCATCGCGACATCAAGGCGGGCGAGGTGGGCGTAGACCGTCCTGACCGTGCCCGCGTCGTTCACGATCATCAGGTAGTTCCCACGGCCGCAGCAGTTTGTGGCCAAGGTGACCGTGCCCGAGGTCGCGGCCGCGATGTTATCGGTGGTCCTGCCGTGCCCCTGGATGTCTATCCCTGTGTGGAAGCCGCGGCCGCGCGGCCCGAACGGCGAACTGACGAGCGTATTGAACGGCCAGCTGAGGCCGAAATTGGAGACCGGCCCGGTGACGGCTGGCCCGGTGTCTACCGGCGGAGGTTCCACCACAGGCGGGCTCACGACCGCAACCGGCGGCTCAGCGACGACCGGCACCGGAGGCACGCCTCCGGGCACGAAGATCAGCTCGCCCTCCAAGATCTGATCCGGAGCGGTGATACCGTTGCCCTCCCAGGCCAAGATGTCGTCCAGGGCCACGTTGTAGTGGCTAGCGATGCCGCCCAGGCTCTCGCCAAGGCTCACATAGTGCAAGATGCCGTTGCCCACAGGGATGAAGAGCTGACCGCCTATGGCTAGAAAGTCCTCGTCGCGCAACTCACCGTTGTTCCACAGCAAGTACTGCAGCGTGATGTCGAAGCGCGCTGATACGGCGCTCGCCGTATCTCCGGCCTGGATCGTGTAGATGGTAAACGGCGCAGGCGGGGGTGCAACCACCTCTGCAGCGGCCACCTCCGGCGCCACTTCGAGGGCTGGCTCCGTCAGCGTTACCACGAACGCCGCCTCCAGCTCCTGCCGTCGCACGGTATCCGGCAGGACGGACGCCGTGAGCGGCTCCTCCCGCATCGAGACGCCCGTGCCGGGCAGGGTGAGGCCGGTGATAGGAGCGGTCCGTTCGAGCTGGAAGGGGAAGGTTTTGGGTACGAAGAGAGAGGAGAAGAGGCCAACGGCGATGAGCGCCAGCACCAGCGCGTGCATTACGGGCCTTCGCCGCTCCCGGGCCACCGCATACGCCTGCGCTCCAGGCGAGCTGTAGCCTTGCAGGGCGTACGCCATGCCTCGACCATTCGCAGTCAGCAGAAGGCTCTCTTCGAACTGCCGGATACGCCATTCTCCTCTTTTCACAGATATCCCTGCGCTCAGAGCCGCAGGCAATCCGTGATAGTATACCTTACTCAGTCAAGCAAATCGAACCCCTGGGGCGTCTTTGTGGCAGTTTCTGTGGTGGTTGCTGGTGATTGGGCGAGGCGGCTGCCTCGTCGTAACAGTACGCGAATGTTGGCTACGCCTCCGACTTGAGCGTCTCTAGGAACTCCTGGTTATTGCTTGTGCGCTGTAAGCGCTCCAGCAGCCGCTCAGTCGCGTCGCTAGCGTTGGGAGAGTTGCCGCCGATCATTGCCATCATGCGGCGCACCAGCCACACCTTCTGGAGCGTCTTCTCGTCCAGCAGCAACTCTTCCCGGCGAGTGCTGCTGCGCAGGATATCGATGGAGGGGTAGATTCGTTTGTCCGCCAGCCGTCGGTCCAGGTGCGTCTCCATATTGCCGGTGCCCTTGAACTCCTCATAGATCACCTCGTCCATGCGGCTGTTGGTATCGACGAGGCAGGTGGCGACGATCGTGAGGCTGCCGCCCTCTTCCGTGTTGCGGGCCGCGCCGAAGAAGCGCTTGGGCGGATACAGCGCGACCGGATCCATGCCGCCGGAGAGCGTGCGACCGCTGGGCGGTAGGGCCAGGTTGTAGGCGCGGGTGAGGCGCGTGATGCTGTCGAGCAGAATCACCACGTCCTGGCCGCTCTCGACCAGCCGCTTTGCGCGGTTGAGCGCCATCTCGCCCACGCGGGTGTGATCCTCCACCGGTTCGTCGAAGGTTGATGCCACCACCTCGCCGGCGATCGAGCGCTTCATGTCGGTCACTTCCTCCGGTCGCTCGCCGATGAGCACGACCATCAGGTGGATGTCGTCGTAGTTGGTGGCGATGCCGTGAGCGATGGCCTTCAGAAGGAACGTCTTCCCCGCCTTGGGCGGCGATACGATGAGAGCGCGCTGGCCGCGGCCGATGGGCGCGATGAGGTTCATCATCCGCTGGGAAAGGCCGTCAATCCCGTCTGTCCCAGTCTCCAGATTGATGAGCTTGTCCGGGAACACTGCGGTCAGGTTCTCGAAGTTCGGGCGCTGCTTGGCCGTCTCCGGATCCTGGCCGTTGACAGCCTCTACACGCAGCAGGCCGTAGTACTTTTCGCTGTCCTTGGGAGGCCGCACCTGTCCCATTACCATGTCGCCGGTGCGAAGCGCGAAGCGGCGGACTTGGGACTGCGAGACGTAGACGTCGTTGACCGTCGGCAGCATCGTTTCGCCGCGGAGGAAGCCATAGCCATCATCGACGATGTCGATGGTCCCCTCGGCGAAGATGTTGCCGTCGCGCTCCGTCTTAGCCTGGAGCAGCTTGACGACGAGCTCCTGCTTCTTCATCGAGCTATAGCCCTGCACGCCCATCTCTTTAGCCATGTCCATCAGGCCTTCGCGGGTCTTATTTTCTAGTTCAACAATACTCACGTTGCTTTCCATTTCTCGAACAGGCTTCGCGTAATACGCGCTGTTCTACTCACTATCGTGCTGGTTGCCTGGATTCAGTAGGGAAACGTTACCAAGCGCCGGGAGATGTGGGCGCGATTGGCTGACCACCGTATGATGAATGATCCTTCTCTCTATTGCAATACCCCACGGGTCACCCCAATATCAAGAGTTTGCCCGCTCCCGCGCCGGCTCCGCTTGGTAGCTGCGAGCATCGGCGACGAAGCGCTCGATCCCTACGTCGGTCAGCGGGTGCTTCACCATCGCCTTCAGCACCGCATAGGGCAGGGTAGCGATGGGCGCGCCCGCGAGCGCCGCCGCGGTGACGTGCCGGGGGTGCCGCAGACTGGCCGCCAACACCTGCGCCGGCAGGTGATAGCGGTCGAAGATCGCGACCGACTCTCGCACTACCTCCATCCCGTCCTGACCGGCATCGTCGATACGGCCAACGAAGGGGCTGATGTACGAGGCGCCGGCCGTAGCGGCCAGCAGCGCCTGGTTGGCGGAGAAGATGAGGGTCATGTTAATGGCGATCCCGTCTCGCGAAAGGACGGCGGTGGCCTCCAGCCCTACTTCATCGATCGGTATCTTCACCACCACGTTCGAGTGCCAAGTAGCGACTTCGCGCGCTTCTTTCAGCAGATCGGCCAGCTCTCGCGAGACGCACTCGGCGGAGACGGGGCCATTCACCACTTCGCAGATCTCCACCACCCGCTCCCGGTAGCTGATGCCGCTCTCTTTCGCCATCAGGCTGGGGTTGGTAGTGACGCCCGAGAGGATCCCCAGGCGAGCAGCGTGGCGAATTTCCTCAATGTTGGCGGTGTCTAGGAAGAGGCGCATGCTCCCTCCTTAGTGACCAAGACAGGTGTTGATATCGGGCATACTCATTGTACCGCGAATCGCCGGCCTAGGCAACATGGGGAAACCCCTATTTTCTCGGCGTACCGCTACGAGCCGCCGCCCGCGACAGCTTCGCTCACGTCCGAGCTCGCTGTTGCACCCGCGAGCTTCTCTCCCACCCCTTCGCCGGCACCGAAGGTCATAGCGGCACTGATGAACTCCCTGAAGAGTGGATGCGGCCGCAGCGGCCGCGACCGAAACTCTGGGTGGAACTGAGACCCGACCATGAACGGGTGGCCGGCTATCTCGCAGACCTCGACGAGCTGGCCGTCCGGCGAAACGCCGGTGCCGACAAGACCTGCCTTCTCCAACACGTCACGGTAGGCGTTGTTGAACTCGTATCGATGGCGGTGGCGCTCCTCGATCTCGTCTACGCCGTACGCGTCGTGGGCGCGGCTGCCGGGCACCAGGTTACAGGGGTAGTAGCCCAACCGCATCGTGCCGCCCTTGTCCTCGATCCCCTCCTGCTCCGAAAGGAGGCTGATCACCGGATGCGGCGTCCCCGAGGCAAACTCCGTGGAGTTCGCCTCAGCGCCCAACACCGCCCGCGCCACCTCGATGACCATCACCTGCATCCCCAGGCAGAGGCCCAGGTAGGGCACGCCTTGGGCTCGGGCGAGGCGGGCGGTCTCGATCATGCCCTCGACGCCGCGTTCGCCGAAGCCGCCCGGCACGACGATGCCATGCACGCCGGACAGCAGGCTCAGGTCACCGCTCTCGAGTTGTTCAGACTGAATCCACCGAATGTCGATTGCCACGTTGTGATGGACGCCGGCGTGATCGAGCGCCTCTTTCACGGACAGGTAGGCGTCGTGCAGTTCGACGTACTTGCCGACGAGCGCCACGGTCACCTGGCCGGAGGGGTGCTGGAGCCGCTCGACCAGCTGCTGCCAGTCGTTCAGGTCGCGCTCGCCGGGCTTCAGGCCCAGCAGCTTAAAAATCGAGTCGCCCAGCCCTTCCTTCTCCAGCACCAGCGGTACTTCGTAGATGCTGGACATGGTGAGGAGCGAGATAACGCTCCGACGCTCTACGTCGCAGAAGAGGGCGATCTTAGCCTTCAGATCCTCGGCCACGGGATAGTCGCTGCGACAGATGATCACGTCGGGCTGGATACCCATGCTCCGTAGCTCGCGCACGCTGTGCTGGGTAGGTTTGGTCTTCAGCTCGCCTGTGGCGCCGATGTAGGGCAGGAGCGTCACGTGGACAGAGAGCGTGTCGTTCCGCCCTTCCTCTTTGCGCATCTGGCGGATCGCCTCCAAGAACGGCTGGCCTTCGATGTCGCCGACGGTGCCGCCGACTTCGACGATCACGACGTCCGCGCCGCTCGCCTGACTGATGGCACGAATGCGGCTCTTGATCTCGTTGGTGACGTGGGGAATGGGCTGGATCGTGCCGCCCAGGTAGTCGCCCCGGCGCTCCTTCGCCAGCACCGCCTGGTAGATCTGGCCGGTGGTGACGGAGCTGTTGCCGGTGAGATCAGCGTCGAGGAAGCGCTCGTAATGGCCCAGGTCCAGGTCCGTCTCCGTGCCATCGCCGGTGACGAAGACCTCGCCGTGCTGATAGGGCGACATGGTACCGGGGTCGACGTTGAGGTAGGGATCG
>JACZTE010000045.1 GCA_022573935.1 Chloroflexota bacterium | reverse complement strand
CGTGCCCGAGCGTGCTCCGGGCATACTCCAACCCCTGGGGACGCCGGACCAGGAAGAAGACCGCCGCCGCTCCCAGAAGGATGATGCCCACGCTGAGGAACCATAGGCTGGAGCCGGACCAGAGCATGCGGACGAGAATCAGAGCGATGACGGGAATCGTCACCAGCATCGCCATCCCCATCCAGGGGCGCTCTACCGGCGAACGCTGGGGAAGATCCCAAGGTGATGCCATGGCAAGCCTCCCTTCCGTACCATGCTGACTCTACTATACACCCATCGCGACGTAGTTACAAGATGTTGGCGATGGAAACACTAAATACTACATCTCGTATCAACGGGCGCACTACCCGCTGCTGACACAGCCTCTTCTTGACACAGAATCGCCGAGTTCGCTAGGTTCAGAATGAAGTGTCGCAATCTCCTTCTCTCCCCCCATCGGCAGGCAATCGAATGCGCCGGCGACTCGTCGTAGCGCTGGCCGGGCTTGCTATCCTCGTCACGGCGTCCTGGCTCGCCCTCATCGTCGTCACGCGCATCGATGAGCTGTTCTTGCCGGGGCAGGAGATCAACGTCGGCGGTCTTGCGAAGCTGCCCGGCGTACAACAGGATACCACCGGTCCGGACAAGCGAGTCAACATTCTCGTGATGGGGCTGGACCGCCGGCCCGAAGAAGGCGACAGCCCCACCCGCAGCGACACGATGTTCGTCCTCACCATCGATCCGCAGAGCAAGACCGCGGGCATCCTGGGCATGCCCCGCGACCTGCTGGTCGAGATCCCCAACCTCAACGGCGAAGGCTACTATCGAGACCGCATCAACTCGGTCTACATGAAAGGCGAGAAGCGAGGCTACCCCGGCGGCGGCACGGCGCTAGTGCGGCAGGTGCTGGAGCGCAATTTCAGCATCACGATCGACCACCATGTGATCATCGACTTCGAGGGCTTCGTCGAGCTTATCGACGCGCTGGACGGCATCGATGTGTACGTGCCGGAGGTGGTTAGGGATTCGCAATTCCTGCCGAAGGAGCGGCCGGACGTATCAGTCGTCGCCTTCGAAGTCGGCCTGCAGCACATGAACGGCCGCACCGCTCTGGACTATGCCCGCATCCGCTACGGCTCCGACGACTTGGAGCGCGTCCAGCGCCAGCAGCGGGTAATCTTTGCCGCCATCGCTAAAGCCACGGAGCTCAACCTCGTCAATGTGGGCAAGCTGACCGACCTCTGGGGAAAGTACAAGAACACAATCGATACGGATATCAACGATCTGCGGATGCCCGGATTCGCCGCGCTCGCCGTCCAGATCGACCCGAGCAGCATCACCGCGCTCTCGCTGGGCGCCGCTGCCCGCCCTTGGACGACGCCGGGTGGCGCCGCCGTCCTCCTCTTCGATAAGGAGCTGGCGCAGCAGATCATCCAGGCGCTCTTCAACGACCAGCGGTTGCTGGAGGACAACGCCTCCGTGGAGGTGCAGAACGGCGCTGGTACCGCTGGCCTAGCGGACCGCGCTGTCGACTACCTGGCCGGCTTCGGCTTCCCGGCCGATTCGCTCACCGTCTCGGACGCCGGCGACGGGCCGGTCCGCCCGTTGACAGAGATCATCGACTTCTCCGGCAAGGAGTACTCGGTTGAACGATTGGCAGTATTGCTCACCGTGCCAGCCGAGCGGATTCGCGCAGCGGAGCCAGGCGACGACGCCTTGCGTACCAGCGAGGCCGACATCCTGGTCATCCTGGGCGCAGACGCGCAGACTGGGCCGTTCGCCAGCGAAGTATCGGGGGGATAGCTTAGCTCTTCTTGGCGCGAGCCGTCTTGCCCGCGGCGCGGGACTTCGCCGAACTCTTCGCCCGGGTTCGCCGCTTGCGAGGCGCAGACGCCTCGGCGGGCGAGGCCTGGGCGGTGTGGAGCTGGCGCACCAACCGCGACTTGCGGCGAGCGGCGTTGTTGGGGTGGAGGACTCCCTTGCTCGCGGCGCGATCCAGGATCGCCGAGGCCGCGCGGATCGCCTCCTGCGCCTCCTCCACGTTGCCGGCCACGATCAGCTCTCGCGCACGGCGCACTGCGGTACGGGCCGCGCCCCGGCGGGCACGGTTGCGCTCGAATCGCCGTAGCGATTGGCGGTGGCGCTTGATCGCTTGCTTTGAGTGGGCCACAGGAGACGCCCTCCTTTCGAGCGACGAACGAATGGTAACGGAGGGCCGGTGCTATGTCCAGCCATCGCGTGATTGAAGTAATAGGTCAGTTTGCAGCTCTTGAATATCGTAGCCGAGCCCTTCCTGGCTCGGCGGCGGCGAGGCTAGAATGCCTCGCCTACGGAGAAGCACGCGGCGCATTCAAATTGCCCCACTACCTGCCATTGCGCGCCTCGGCGCCGCGCATTACGATAAACTCCGGTCGAACACCTGGTATCGAGACAGCAGATGAATGAACCGCCGGTTCCCGCCCAGCGAGTCTCCGCTATCCCCTTCCCTCAGTCGTACGCCCTGCCCCGGCCGTCCAGCGACGCGCCGCCGCCGGTCCAGGACTCGTACCGCCAGGGGCAGTTCCTGCTAGGTGACGACCTGCGCCTATTCGAGGAGGGGATGAACCTGCAGCTCCGCATCGTCCGCGACGCCTCGTCCTCCGCTTTTCGCAAGCATCCATACGCGGCGCTGATGGGACTCTGGTCGCGCACCTTCCTCACCCTGGCGGACGCCTGCCAGCTAGCCACCCAGGGCTCCTACGTCTCGTGTCCGCCGCTGGCGCGCGCGGCCTGCGAGCACATCGCCGCCCAGCACCAGCTCCACGCCTCGGAGATGGAGCTCTTCCTCGAGTGGCTCGCCGGCAACCTGGTACCGAACGTCGAGCACAAGGCATTCGAGTTCGGCCTCGGCCACTACTTTGCGGGCGAGACGCTGGCCGCCGACGCGCGGCTGCGGCGGGTCTACCGCCCGGCGAGCGAGCTGGGGCGTCCAAACTTCGGTGCGACGCTGCTGGCGGTGGGGCCCGAGTCGAACAACCGGCGGCTGGCGCTGAACTTTGCCGAGAACTCCTTCCACCTCGGCTGGGCGGAGCTCACGCTTGGCTGGCTCCTAGCCCTCTGCGAGCGCCAGCTAGCCGTCGCCGTCCACGCCAAAGGTGTCTTCCCGATCCACGAAGATACCCATCGCTCTTACACCGACCTGGCCCGCCGCGTGGAGCAAGCGCTCTCTCGGCCAGACCGCTGCTTTATCGAAGAGGTGGAGGAGGGCAAGTACAAGCGCCTGTTGGTGCACAACTTCCGCCGCTCCTCCGGCGGCGCCCCGAAGAAGCTCCTGCTGTAGAGCAAACGATAGGAAGCCCGTGCCGTGCGACTGGTGGTGGCGCAGCCCGGCGCGGGCTCCTGCAGGCGGGGGTCTCGGTAGGAGGCTTCGACTCCGTTCCTGCGACACTACCGTAACAGCCCGTTACCGCCCGCTTCCATGAACGAGCTCACACAGGGTGGCGACGCCCCGTTGCCCTCGCCGCCTCAGCCCGTGTATTTACGCGCAAATGGAGCGGGCAGAGGTGGGATGAGCACCGTCTGAGCGCCGACTGCTCGGGCCCTCTCCAAAACCGTGGCCTCGCGTGGTACAATCAGCCAATAGGAGGTGCGATGATGCTGCATCGAGTTCGTCTGGAGTTGACCGTAGCTGCGGCGTTGGCAATCGCCATAGCGGCTTTTGTGCTGGCGCTGCGCAGCGACGGCTCAGCGCCCATCGCCGTCGTGGACGAATCGGGGAATGGGGCCGAGGAATCGGTAGCCGTTGACTCGGTGCCGGAGGGCGCAATAGAAGTCAAAATCACCGCCTTCGCCTACTACCCGGAGCCGGTGCAGGTGCAAGCGGGCACACCCATCGTCTGGACGAACCTGGATGGTGGCGTGCCGCATACCGTGACGGCGAAAGACGGGAGCTGGGACTCTCAGATCATGGACATGGGTGACACGTTCACGAAAACATTTGACGAACCGGGCACCTACGTCTACATCTGCACGCTGCATCCACCGCAACAGGGCGTCATCTTCGGTGCACCTGACGGCATCAAACTCGTCGGCGGAGGCGGTCACGGGATGCAGGGCATCGTCATCGTCGAGTAACGCCCTCGATGTCGAGGCGGTAGCGTGCCTTCTGGCACCTGTCATCGACCTGGGCCAACTGACTCCCTTCGCGCCGTCGCATCGACTCGTCGGTTCGACGCCGCCCTCCTTTATTAGCCGATCGTGCTACCGCTTCGCCTAGCCCAGCCGCCTCCTCGTGTTACCAGGCTGCGACCTGCTCGCCGATGACCTGAGCGATATCGGTGGCGAGTTCACCCAACGGAGCCCCCCGCCCGTTGCCCTCGCCGCCTCAGCCCGTGTATGATGCCGATCGCATTACCTGAGAGGACGGAGGTTCCTGTGGACGCGATGCGTCGTCTTCTGGTCGCTATCGGCGTGTTCGCCCTCGTCGCGCTGGCCGTCGCCTGCGGCGACAGCGCGCAGACCCCGCAAGCCACCACGACACCGGAGGTCACAGCGACGCCACGGCCGATACCGTCGCCCGTGGAGTTCGCCCCGGAGCCGCAGGGAGCGGAGCTCGGCGATCCTTCCTTCGAGGCGCTGTCCGGGGCGACGGCGCACTTCGGCCGGCTCGGCGGCAGCATCTACCGGATCGAGATGCCGGACGACTGGAACGGCCGCCTCGTCGTCTACCTGCACGGCTTCCGCGGCTTCGGGCCGACGCTGACGGTGGACAACCCACCCGGCCTCCGGGGCTACCTGATCCAGGAGGGCTTCGCCTGGGCCGCGTCCAGCTTCAGCAGCAACAGCTTCATCCCGGGCCTTGCCGCCGACGAGTCGGCCGCCCTCTGGGACCTGTTCGTGGAGCAGTTCGGGCGGCCGGAGCTCACCTACGTTACGGGCGTCTCGATGGGCGGCGGCGGCACCGCCATCGCCGCGGAGCGCTATCCCGACCGCTTCGACGGCGCTCTCGGCTTCTGCGGCGTCGCCGGCAGCGGGCCAGAGCTGGAATTCCTGGTCGACTCCTACACGGCGGCCGCATTCGTTGCCGGCGTCACGCAGGCCGAGTTCGAGTCTACGCCCGCCGCCGATCTCGTGGCTGACCGCCTGGCCCCACTACTCACAGATGAAGCCGCACGCGAACGGTTCGAGAATATCGTCATCGATCTGACCGGCGGGCCCCGCCCCTTCGCTCGCGAAGGACTTCGCCTGCGGGCGGGACCGAACCTGGACCTGGTCGGGAGCGCCGTCGGGGCCGGACTCGATGTGATAGGGCTGTTCGACAACCAGGACAGAGTGTATGAGTTGGGCCCGCTTAGCGACGTGTCCAGCGAGGAGTTCAACGCCGCCGCGATCCGTGCCAGCGGCAACGAGGCCCTGGAAGCGTTCACGGCCGGACAGAATATCACCGGCGAGATCAAGATACCGCTGCTCACCGTTCACACCACCGGCGACTTCTTCGTTCCTATCAGCCAGCAGCAGGTCCTGCGGCGGATGGCGGAGGCAGCCGGCGCCGGCGACCTGCTGGTACAGCGCGCAGTCCGAGCTCCCGAGCACTGCGGCTTCACGAGCGAGGAGTCGGAGGCATCACTGGAGGCGCTCATCGCCTGGGTGGAGGACGGCATAGTACCGGCGGGCGAAGACCTGCTCGCCGACGACCTGAGCGATATCGGCGGCGAGTTCACCCTGACCCCTCGCTAGGGCGACGCTGATTGAGACAGCGCAAGCGCGGCCGCTTCTTGAGCTACTGCTAAGGCTGCCCCCTTTCCTTCGCCGCCCCGCCCGTGTATGATGCGAATCGCGTCGCCGGACCGGCGGCGTGGCTGGAGGCTCATGGCAGACGGCGCTCTCTCAGACCTACGCGTGATCGATCTCGCACAGGGGATCGCGGGGCCGTACTGCGCCAAGCTCCTCGCCGACGCGGGGGCCGAGGTGATCAAGATCGAGCCGCCGGAAGGCGATCGCTCGCGCCGGCTAGGCCCCTTCCCGCAAGACCGGCCCCATCAGGAGAAGAGCGGCCTCTTCCTCCATCTCAACACCGGCAAGAAGAGCGTCACGCTGGACGTAGCTTCGACATCGGGCCAGACGCTGCTGATGAGGCTGCTCCAGAAAGCCGACGTGCTCGTCGTGAGCGAGGGGCCGTCGCGCATGGCGGAGTTGGGCCTGAGCCACGCCGAGCTGAAGGCCGAGCTCCCCCAGCTCGTCTATGTCACCGTGACCGCCTTCGGCGCTACCGGGCCGTACAAGGATTACCAGGGGAACAGCCTCACCGCCATGGCGATGAGCTCCATCATGTACAACACCGGCGACCCCGACCGCGAGCCCCTCTCGACCGGCGGCACGCCCGCGGAGTATATCGCCGGCATCCACGCATGGATCGGCGCGCTGGCGGCGCTCGCCTATCGAGCGAACGAGGGCCGCGGCCAGCACGTCGACGTGTCGCTGGCGGAAGCCGCCGCCTGCGCAGACGAGTACAACTCGGCGATGTACGCCTTCCAGGGCGCCATTCGCCGCCGCTTCTACTCGCGGCACCTCTTCGGCTATCCGATGGACATCCTGCCATGCAAGGACGGACACGTCGTCGTCATTCCGGGGGCGCAAGGCTTCCCCCAGGTAGGGATCACCAGTGAAGGCGCCGTCTCGCCCATGGCGCTCCTGCTAGAGAACATAGAGCTCGATCAGGATCCCCTCTTCAACAGCCTCGGCGAGCGAATGATCCGTTGGCGGGACCTCGACGAACTGCTGCTGCCCTGGCTGCGGGAGCACACGGCGAAGGAGATCGTCGACATGGCGCAGGCGCTGCGCATGCCCTTCGCCCCGGTGCCCTCCGTCAGAGAGCTGTTGGAAGACGAGCACCTAGAGTCGCGCGGCTTCTTCGAGCGCATCGAGCACCCGGAGGCGGGCGAGCTGACCTACGCCGGCCCGCCTTTCCGCATGAGCGAGACACCGCTCGATATCGGGCGGGCGCCGCTGCTCGGCGAGCACAACGAGGAGCTGCTCAGCTAGCGATGGAGACGATGGCGAAAGAGTTCGTCTGCGGAGATTGCGGGAAGGCGTTCACCCTGGCGCCGACTACCCTCGCGCGATTCCCGGGCTGGACGCCACGGCAGTGCCTGAATTGCCGAGGTGGAAAATCAGCAAGTA
>JACZTE010000044.1 GCA_022573935.1 Chloroflexota bacterium | reverse complement strand
TAGTCCATCCCCGTCGCTTGGAGAAAACGCCTCGTCGTCCGAGCTACAGGCGACGCCGAGGAACGCGATCACCAGCAACGCTACGACGACGCCAATGCGTGCGAGCTGTAGATGCTTCGCCATTGTGGTGCCTCCTTCGCTGTCAACCGCACGCCCCGCTCAGATGCCCGATGAGCAGACAAAAAGGACCGATGCGGTACTCGCCGATCCTTCGACGCCTACGGGGTTAGCTAACGGGTTAGGGTGGAAGGCTCACCCTGTTCTCCGATCCAGCTCGAAGAAATTCACCCCTCTTTGGTGGTTCCCCCGTCCTCTTTGCAGAGGTTCGGCGTATTGCCTAGGCCGTCTGTGTATAGTAGGGTGCTGTGCATCGTCTGTCAAGAGTGTCGTTCGGCCTCGCGCGCCGCTGTGCGTCACGTCGCCTCCGTCGCCTCCTCGCCCTCTCGACGGTCCGCGTGGCGCCAGAGGCCCAGGGCCAGCGGTAGCGCCACGACCGACACGCCCGCTGCGATCCAGAACACCGCTCGCAGCGAGGCGAAGTCGGCAGTCACGCCCAGCAGCGGCATCAGGACGGCGGCCCAGACGCTCACCAGCATCGTCCGCAGCGAGAGCACGGTAGCGCGCTGGTTGTTGGGGATGCGCCGGTTCAGGTAGTCGGTGGCGGGCGGCATCAGCAGGCTGTTCGTGAAATGGATCAGCGGGAACGCGGCGAAGGCGAAGACGGTATCCCATGCGCCCAGCAGCAGGTAGCCGGCGCCCATGAGCAACGGCGCGGCCATGAACGCGCCGCCCGTGCCCAGCCGCGCTGTCACGCGATAGGCTACCAGCGCCCCGATGATCGCCATCACTCGCGCGGGTGTGAGGACGAAGCCCATGATGCCAACGTCGACGCCGTGATCGGCGAGGAACGGCTGCATGAAGACCGTCGGGGCGAAGGTGAGGGCGGTCACTAGCGACGAGAGCACCAGCATCGCGCGCACCGTGGGTAGGCGGATCGCTGTGCGAGCGCTCTCGCGCAGCAGGTGGCCGTAGGTCAGCCGCACTTCGCCCTTCGGCAGGGCCGGCTCGCGCAGGCTGAGGGCGACGATGAGGCCCGGCGCGACGATGGCGGCGCTGAGCAGCACGGGTATCGAGAGGTCGGTCGCCGCCGCGATGGGAGCGCCGGCGAGCCCCCCGGCCAGGGCGCCGAAGGCGAAGATCGCCCCGAAACGTCCCGCTGCCTGCTGGTACTCGTCCTCGCGACCCAGCGCCTTCAGGCTCTCGAACAGGAGCGCCTGGTCCGCGCCTGAGAAGAACGCGATACCAATCGCCCACGCCACGTAAGAGACGAGGACGACCTCGTAGCTTGTCGCCAGGCCGAAGATGAGTACGGCGACCGCCGTGCAGCCGACGCCCATCGCCAGCGACGCCTTGCGCCCGAGGCGGTCGGCGATGGCGCCCGTCGGCACTTCGGCGAGAACGGCCGTGCCCCAGAAGATCGCCTCCAGCACGGTGATCTGGGTGAGCGAGAAGCCGCGCATGTCCCGCAAATAGAGCACCCAGATGCCCCACCAGAGCTGGAAGTGCACGAGGAAGTGGAGCAGATAGCTCTTCCAGATGTTCGCCTGGTAGGCGCGGCGGTCTTGACTGGAGAGTGTCGTCATGCGAGCACGATCACGTCGCGACCGGGGCAATGCTCATGCCCTGCCCCGATGCTTTGCTAATGTCTGTTCTTGCAGGATCGCCTAGTCGAAGCTGCCCAGGAAGTCGATGATCTCGCCTAGCCCCTCTGCGGGGGCGTCGAAGATGAAGATGCCCGGCGCCAGGATGCTATCCGGGGTGACGAGCAGGGTCAGGACGACGGCCCAGATGGTAAAACCGGCCAGGTTTGCTACCAGCACCCGGGCCGGGTCGGCGGGTGTTACCGCCTGGATGGCGATCGTCGTCAGCCCGAAGAAGAGCGCCACGGAGGCGAGCGCGACGCCAAAGTTGACCCCCGGAACGAACATGAGGATGGAGAGGCCAAGAGGCGCTGCCGCCATCCCCATGGTGCGTAGCATCTGCTGCCAGTCCGCTTCCTCCTGGAAGAGCTGCGTGAGGATCACCCAGGCGATCAGCAGCCAGACGACCCACAACGCCATCGAGAAGAGGCTTCCCAGGATCACCGATTCGATGAACACCTCTCCGGCGTCTCCGAAGCCCTCGACGATCCACCAGAGCCAGCCGCCGATTCCCGCCAGCAGCGTAGAAGCTACGAGGACGAACACGGCGGGGATGGTGGCCCGCGGGTCGTTTCGCACCTCGTCGAACACGCTGGTGTCCAGCCGGAACAGCCGGAGCAGCCGGGCGATCAGGGTGTTGAAAAAGGTGATCTGTGGGTCTAAAGACATCGTGGTGGTGCTCCTTTGACGCTCTGCCGCATCCCTGCGGACGACCGGCCCGTGCGTTGTAGGACGGGCTCGAACCGGCTCGGACGGGCACAGTATAGCACCGAGTTTCAGTTACTGGGCAGGGTGTGTACTCGTCCGGTTGTGCTACAGAGGGCGCTTGGCAGGCATGCCGGGTCGCCGGGGATAGCGCTCGGGCGTAGGGAGGTTCTTATCCACCAGGATCACCGTTTGCGGTGGCTCAGCTAAGGACAGCGGCTCGATGGCCAGCACGGAGCCCTTCAGCGTCTCCAGCGCTACCTTGGCCTCCGTGGCCTCGCGCTCTGCCTCGCTGCCCTTCGGCGCGATCACCAGGCCGCCTACCCGCACGAAGGGCAGCGTCAGCTCCACCAGCGTCCGGAGCGGCGCCAGCGCCTTCGCGGCGGCGAAGTCGTACTGCTCGCGGTGGTCCGGATCGTGCGCGGCCTCTTCGGCCCGTCGAGGGACGACGGCGACGTCGCGAAGGCCTAGCGCCGAGAGCAGGGCGCGGAGGAACTCCGCTTTGCGCTGTTTCGACTCCACCAGCGTCAGGCGGAGGCGAGGCTCTAGGATCTTGAGCGGGACGCCCGGGACGCCTGCGCCGCTGCCGACATCGATCAGTGAGCCATCGCGCAGGGGCCGGCCGTGCTGCTCCAGGAGCGGGATGAGGGCGGCCGACTCCAGGAAGTGGCGTCGCTGGACGCCTTCTTCGTCGCGAATGGCGGTGAGGTTGACGCGCTCCGACCAGTCGGTGAGGATGTTGTAGTACGTCTCGAAGCGCTCGAGCTGCTGCCGGCCCGCCTCCAGCCCCAGCTCGCGGAGCCCGTCAGCGAGAAGAGATAGCATGTGCATACTCCACAGGTGAGCGTTCGACTTGGGCCGCAGTCGATCCTACAGAAGCCCCAGCCTTCGTGCCAGCATGTCTTGCCTGCCTGAGGGGCCTTACGGTACAATCCGAGGCGGTTGCGGCCGGGCGCGGTGCGCTCGTGCTGTAGCGCGTGCCCTCGCTCCAGTCTCATCTGAGGAGTCTGTATGAAGGAGTACGAAACAGACCAGATTCGTAACGTCGTGCTGCTCGGCCACGGCGGCACCGGCAAGACCTCCCTCTCCGAGGCGGCGCTCTTCGCCACCGGCGCGATCAACCGCCTGGGCCGCGTCGACGACGGCAACACCACCTCCGACTACGAACCTGACGAAGAGAAGCGGCAGATCAGTATCAGCCTCGCTCTCCTCCCCTGCGAATGGAATGGCCACAAGGTCAACCTCATCGATACGCCGGGCTACGCCGACTTCCTGGGCGAGGTAAAGCAGGGCCTGTGTGCCGCGGATGCCGCCCTCATCGTCGTCGACGCTGTCTCGGGCGTGGAGGTCGGCACAGACCTCGCCTGGAGCTACGCCGACGAGCAGTCGCTCCCGAGGCTGGTGTTCATCAATCGCATCGACCGGGAGAACGCCGATTTCGCCGGGGCGGTGCAACAAATGCAGGAGCGCTTCGGCAAGCGATGCGTTCCCCTCCAGGTTCCCATCGGCGCTCAGGACGCGTTCCAGGGCGTCGTCGATCTGCTCGATATGCAGGCCTACCTGGGCGAGAAGGCGGAGCAAGGAGAAGTTCCCGAATCGGTCGGCTCGGACATAGCGACCTTCCGCGAACAGCTCATCGAGGCGGTGGCCGAGACGGACGACGACCTGATCAACAAGTATCTCGAGGGCGAGGAGCTGACCGTGGAGGAGCTGCGCAGCGGCCTGCGCGCGGGCGTCTGCTCCGGCAGCATCGTCCCGATCCTCGTCGGGACAGCGACGAAGAACATCGCCGTCCCACGGCTGCTCGATGCCCTCGTCGACTATGGCCCTTCGCCACTCGACCGGGGCGAGGTCGTCGCTCAGGACGACGGCGACGCCGAGGTGAAGCTAACGGCGGACGCAGCGGGGCCGCTGGCGGTGCTCGCGTTCAAGACCAGCGCTGACCCCTACGTGGGCAAGCTCACCTATCTGCGAGTGATCTCAGGAACGCTCACAAGCGACGCTCATGTCTGGAACGCCAACCGGAAGGCGCAGGAGCGTCTGGCACAGCTCTTCTACCTGCAAGGCAAGAACCAGGAGCCCGCGCCGCGGCTGACGGCGGGCGACATCGGCGGCGTCGCCAAGCTTGGCGACACGCTCACCGGCGACACGCTCTGCGTCCGCGAGCACCCGCTCGTGCTTCCCGCCATCGAGTTCCCGGTCCCGTCGTATCGGCTGGCGGTGTTCCCGAAGACGAAGGCAGACCTGGACAAGCTGGGCACCGCCCTCAGCCGTATCGTCGAGGAGGATCCCAGCCTGCGCGTGCAGCGCGAGCACGATACCAACGAGACGCTCCTCTCCGGCCTGGGCGAGTCGCACATCGAGGTCGCGGCCGAGCGGATGAAGCGTAAGTTTGGCGTGGAGGTGGAGCTGGTCACGCCCAAGGTGCCGTACAAGGAGACGATCACGGTGAGTAGCAGGGCTGACGTGACCCACAAGAAGCAGACCGGCGGCCACGGCCAGTACGCGCGGGTCGCCATCGAGATCGAGCCGCTGCCGCATGGCGCAGGGTTCGAGTTCGTCGTCAAGGTCTCCGGCGGCTCCGTGCCCAAGAGCTACATCCCCGCCGTCGAGAAGGGCGTGAAAGAGGCGATGCAGGAGGGAGTGCTGGCACGCTACCCGCTGGTCGACTTGAAGGTCACCCTCTACGATGGCAAGGAGCACCCGGTAGACTCCTCGGAGATGGCCTTCAAGCTCGCGGGCGCGCAGGCGCTCAAGCAGAGCGTCGAAGATGCGTCCCCGGTGTTGCTTGAGCCAATAGTCAACCTGCGCATCATCGTGCCAGAAGCGAACACCGGCGAGGTGCTAAGCGACCTGAACGGCAAGCGAGCGAAGGTACAGGGCATGATGCCCTCAGGCGCGCTCACCACCATCGAGGCGCAGGCGCCGCTTGCCGAGGTGCAGCACTATGCCACCGACCTCCGCTCGATCACCCAGGGCCGCGGCTCGTACACCATGGAGCTGGGTCACTACGAAGCGGTGCCCGCCCACGTCGTGCAGCGGGTGATCCAGAGCGAGGAGCCCGCTTCGTCCTGAGGCTTCGGCGTGAGCTCAGCCGAACGCTCAGCCCAAGCCAGGTTACCTAAGCTGAGCGCAAAAAACGGGCGATCGGTGATCGTCCGTTTGGCGTTCGTCCGGCGTCCGTCCGGCCAGCCTAGCTCTGGTGGATGCTAGAGCTCCTCGCCCTCCTCCGAGTCGTCTACCTCCGCCTCCTCCTGGTTGTGGGTGCCCGCTGCGTCCCAGAGCGTCTCGTAGTTCTCGCCGGTGATCGCGCGGCGGAGCTCATCCTGCTCCGTGTGGACGAGCTCTTGCAGACACTCGTCGCAGCGGCGAACGATATCGGGCGGCCCGATCTCGAGGAAGTGGCGCACGATGTGGTCCCAGAGCTGAAGCTGCACCATGCTGTTCACGTACTTAGGCCACTGGATGATGGTGATGCTCTCCGGCTTGGAGAAGCGGGGCCGCAGGCGCACAAGCTCCTTGAAGCGCTCCTGCGGCGAGGAGGCCATCGGCACCACCTTGATCATCGGGCCGTCCAGGGAGTTGCTGCGGCTGTCCATCAGCAGCGTCTTCCGCAGCAGTGGGAAGTAGAGAGCGACGACATCAGCAGCATCGATGCTGCGCTGCACCTCGGAGATATCGATACGGAACTGAGAGTCCAAGTGAGTTGAGCTCCCCCTCTTCACATAGCGTAGCATGTCCGTGGGAGAAAGGCGAGCCGATGCGGGCAGTGGGGGGTGTCGTGGTGGCCGTCGAGGGAGCCTGCCCAGGGCGACTTCCGTTCGTGAATAGGCGATGCAGGGGCGGCCGCCGGGCCACCCAGGGCGATTTTCGTTCGTGAATAGGCGATGTAGGGGCGGCCGTCGGGCCGCCCTGGGCGACCAGATGGTCGCCCCTACTTCTCGACGATGCGGAGGAAGCGGTGCTTGCCCACGCGGATGATCGCGCCGGTTCGCACGGCGAGCTTCGTCGCTTGGTCGGGCCGCACTTTCTGCCCAGCGGCCTCAACCGCGCCCTGGCGGGTGAGCCGCCGCGCCTCCGCCTTGCTCGTCGTCAGGCCGGCTTCGACCAGCAACGCGTACACGTCGATCACCAGTTCGCCTGCCGCCGCGCCTGAGGCCCGCCGTACGGCGACCTCCGGCACCTGTTCCGGCAATTCCTGTCGCTGAAACGTGCGCTCGAACGCATCCTCCGCTGCCTGCGACGCCGCTTCGCCGTGGAACTGAGCGACGATATCGCGAGCGAGCCGCTTCTTCACCTCCATCGGCTTGCCAGTGCCGCGCTGGAGCCGGCGGCGGATGCGCGATAGCTCCTCCTCCGCGATGTCGGTGGCCAGCTCCAGGTAGTCGAGCAGGACGCTATCCGGCACCGACATCACCTTGCCGTACTGCTCGTTCGGCGGGTCTTCGAAATCGATGGTGTTGCCGAGGCTCTTGGCCATCTTCTGGACACCGTCCGGGCCCACCAGCAGGCGCATGATGAAGACGCTCTGCGGGCGCTGGCCCATCTCCTGCTGGAGCTCGCGTCCCAACAGCAGGTTGAAGAGCTGGTCGGACCCGCCGAACTCCACGTCGGCTTCGACCGCGACCGAATCGTAGGCCTGGAGCAGCGGGTAGAGCAGCTCGTGGATGCCCAGGGGCCGCTGCGCCTCGAAGCGCTGGCGAAAGTCCTCGCGTTGGAGCATCTGCGCCACCGTGAAGCGCCCGGCCAGCCGCACGATGTCATCCA
>JACZTE010000043.1 GCA_022573935.1 Chloroflexota bacterium | reverse complement strand
CGCCGTTCGCCCGTGCAGCCGCCAGCAGCTCCTCCAGCGCCCGGCCTTCGGCCTCCTCCACAGCGATGATCAGCTTGCCTGTGCGGCGGGCGGGCACACCGTGCTCCTCCGCCCAGCGATAGAGCAGCGCGTTGCCCTCGATGCAGAGGGTCGTCTTGAGCCAGTCCGGCGGGTAGTAGATGCCGGCGTGGACGACGCCGCTGTTGTGCGAGCTGTTCTCCAGCCCGTAGCTTTCGTGTCGTTCCAGGAGGGCGACCTGCCGTGTCGCGGATAGCTCCACTGCGATCGCGAGGCCAACGACACCCGCACCGATGATCGCGATGTCGACGTCGTGCGCCATGCGATTAGCAGGCACTCACGCCGCGATGTCTTAGGCTTGTGGTCGCGGGCTGCGCAGCTCCCATGGCTCCTCTACACCTCGCGCTCCCGGCTCCTCAGAGATGTCTCGCATGCGCATCATGCGCTAGCCTCGCTCTGCCTATGTAACATGCGAGGTCTAGTATACACACGCTGCTGCGGCGTGCCAGCGCGCTCGCCGCCTTCGTCAACGATACGAGTAGACCTGCACTCCCGCCGTGTCGACGATGAGCAACACCCGGCTGCCCTCGGCATCGGTGATGCGGCGATCCACGCCCTGGATCTCCTCAGCGGAGAGCTCGGGCACGCCAACGTTCGCATCGGCGCGGCGCAGCACCCGCACCTTCCCGCCCAGCGACGCCTCGATCTGGCTCACGAAGGCTCCGCCGCCTGCTCCGACGAGCACCGTCACCGACTTCCGTCGCGCGGCCGGCCCCGCGACGGGTTCGCCTGTCGCCGTGCGGTCCTCCTGCAGGATCAGCCAGTGGTACGGGACGAAGAGCCCGCTCGTGAAGGCGATGCCGATGCTCCACTTCATGTCTCGCAGCATCGCTAACGACAGGCCGTCCTCCAGCATCGCATCGAGGAAGAGGAACAGGATGTGGCTCACACTGCCGAGGATTGCGAGCGCGCCTATGCCAATAACACTGTATATGAGCACCCGGCGGGGAAGGCTAGTCCGCTCGTCGTCGCCGCCGGCCAGCCGGCGCTGCATGGCGAACCAGTAGTAGCCCCAGACGGGGCCGCCGATGAGGCCGAGCGTGAGCACTGTGACGATGCGGTCTCGCCACCAGTCGGCGCCTACTGCCACCTCCCTGGCGCTGGTCACGACGATCCCGATCACCGTCGGTACCAGCACGATCATGCCGGCGGCGAGAGCGCCCAGGCCCAGCGCGGCCATGATATAGGCGTAGACCCGTCGGGCTACTGCCGCCTCTCCCACCGCCGCCCGTTCCTGCCGCACGATGTCCCAGTGGTAGACCCAGAGCCCGAGCCCGACGATGAGCGCCGAAAGCGCCCCGGGCAGGAAGCGGAAGTGGGCCGCCGCCGTCCCGTCGTCCGGCGTGCCGATGAGCCACTGCAGCACCCCGAATACGATCACGGCCGTCGCGGCGAGGACGGTGATGACGCCGCCGAGGATGGCGAGGACGTAGGAGTAGAACTGCCGGACGTCCGAGCCCGCGTCGTCTCGTGCGGCATACAGCCAGTGGAACGCCCACAGGCCGCCGCCGACGAAGGCGACCGCCAGGGCGTTCCTCATCGTATCGCCTCCGAACTCGTCATCCCCGCGCGTGAGCAGCGGCAGATCGACAAGCCCGTCATAGGCTTCGCGGAAGACCAGGTAGAGCGCGATGCTCAGCCCCGTCGCCAGCATCGTCAGGCTGTAGGCCGAGGTGGCGTAGAGGTACAGCCGGCGAACGGTACGCGTCTCGTCCGTAGGCTGGCCTTCGGCCTCTTCGGTCAGCCAGTGGAAGGCCCAGAGCCCGCCCCAGACCAGGAGCGCCGCCAACGGGTAGCCGTTAAACGACTGGCTGCCAAACACCCAGCGGAGCAGCTCCACCGAGGCCTGCGCCACCAGCGCCGCGGTCACCCCCAGCGTCAGGTAGACGTAGATCTTTCGCAGGATCGAACGCCGCTCCACCGGCTCCTTCTCGGCGAAAACCATCACCCGCAGCCGGTGCCAGGCCCACACGGGCGTCCAGACGAACGCCAGGACGACGCCCAATGCGAGCGAACCGCTGCCGCCTCTACCAAACGCTTCCGGCCCGAACGCGTCGTCGAGCACGTAGTCGGCTACGAGTACAATGCCTGCGCCGGCCACCAGCATGAACACGAACGTGGCGCCGTAGAAGTAGAGCCGCTTCGCCGTGCCGATGCCGCGGTCTTCTTCTCGCTCGCCTTCGAGCCCCTCGCGGCGGCTCCAGGCGACCGCTGCGGCTACGATGGCAACGATGATCACGAGTGGAAACAGCGAGCCCACAATGCCGCCTAGGATTCCCATTTCGACACCTCCTGTACGATCACAGCGTTGCTATTCGGTGAACGGTTCGAGCCGTTCGGGCGGGCACCACCAGTCGGGCTCCGCCATGCGCCACTGCCCGTTCTCCAGCTTTAGATTGTAGGTCCGCTCGTAGGTGTACTCGGAGGAACGCAGGGGGAAGTCGAACTGGGATACGGGCCGGAATACGGTGATGCTCGTCCGCACGAAGGCGGTATCGTCGAATCTCTGCGTCTCGTCCAGCGTCAGGCGGGTGTCCTGTACTCGCGTCCCGGGCGCCCTCCTCACGAACTCGGCGAGCGAGCACCTCTCCTGCAAGTCGCTGGTCAGGTAATCGTACGCCTCCGCGTACTCCTCATCCTTGAGAGCGAGCAGGTAGCGCTGTACCACCCCCTCGGGCGAGTCTGCGGGTAGCAGTTCGACGTCACGGCCGGTGATCAGGGCGATGGTCACGCTGCCCACCACCAGCGCCGCCACGACGATCATGCCACCGAATAGCCAGATTCTTGACATTGCTCGATTCCTCCTCTCTCCTTCTGTAGCTGGTCTCAGCATACGCGCTGTCCAGGGGCGCACCAAGGTGCAGCCGCCCCAATTCGACTAGTGCTTTTGTCACTCGGCAAGTGGTGCATCTGCACCATGGCGCGAGTCTACAACCTGCTTACGATAGAGATCTGTGGAGGAGGAGTCTCGCCATGTTAGCGGGAAGCGTGGTTGACCGGCTGCGCCTCGATTGGTACAACGCTAAGCACTCCACGATGGAAGCGATCAGCCGTCAGCTATCGGGAAGCCATGACACGCGACGCGCGGCACAGTCCGGCGCCGATCCCGAACGCGAGGGGTTCGCGGGCGTGCTGGTCTTCCTGTTCGCCGTGCGCTGGGGCGCCTGGGCCATCGCCGTGGTCATCGTCGCCTTCGGTGACCTGCCCGACGACAACGTTCGTTACGAGCCGCTGCTGCTGGGGCTGGCCTTTATCCAGAACTTGGTCGCGACCCTCTACGTGCCGCTGATCCGGCCGCGCGTCCAGGGAGTGATCGGCCGCCGCTGGGGGCCCCGCGACGACCTGATCGCCCTGGCCGTGCTCGATATGGTCCTGGTGATCGCCGTCCTCTACTTCAGCGGCGGCTGGCGCAGCCCATACTACCACTATGCCGTCTCGTCGCTGCTCGTCCCCACCTTCCTCTTTGGCTGGCGACGATCCGGCGTGCTCATGCTCGCCTTCCTGGGCGCCTACCTGGGTACCCTCTTCGTCGCTGGCGATGGTACCGACGGCCCCTGGCTCCGCGAGGACAGGGGGAACCTGACCGGCGTCCTCGTCACACCGCTGATGGTCGTCGTGGTCATGCAGTACCTCTCCTCCCTGACGCGCAGCCTGGCCGACCAGCGCGAGCAGGCGCGCCGTGCCTTCCGCGAGACCTCGGCGCTCTACAACATCGCCCAAACCATCGCTGCCAGCGATGACCCTGACCGGCTGATCGCTGAAGTCGTCACGACGCTGGAAGGGATGGAGCGCTTCAGCTCGCTCACCGTGTACTCACTGTCGGGAGGAGACGAGCTCATCCGCAAAGCCGGCTTCGGCGACGAGGCTGACGCTACCGCCGGCAAGCGCCTATCGCCGGCCGACGGGCAGGCGCTCGCGCAGCCCGAAGGACTGATCGCGTTGCGATCGGCGGATGGATCGGCAGGGGGCTGGGCGGTCCCCGTGCACCTGCAGGACCGACTCTGGGGCGCGCTCGCGTTCGCTACCTGGGACGAGCCGTCCGAACCCGAGGCGACGGACCTGCAATTGATGCAGGCCGTGAGCCGGCAGCTCTCCTTAGGCCTGACGAAGATCGCGCTCGACCAGCAGAAGGAGGAGCTGGCGGCCCTGGAGGAGCGGGGCCGCATCGCCCGCGAGATCCACGACGGCATCGCCCAGTCGATCTATATGCTGTCGCTCAATCTAGAGAAGGCGGCGGAGGTAGCCAGCGGCGACGCGAAGCTCAGCCAGCGCTTGGGCCATCTCGTGGGCCTGGCGAAGGAGACGCTTCTGGAGGTACGCCACTACATCTTCGACCTGAAGCCGCTGCTGGAAGGAGACGCCACTCTGACGGGAACCATTCGCAGCCAGATACGGGAGTTCACCGCCGTCTCCGGACTGACGGTGGAGCTAGAGGTGGAAGGAGAAGAGCGAGCGCTGCCCATGGCCGTGAGCGGCTCGCTCTACCGCATCGCGCAGGAGGCGCTGGCGAACGTCTACCGCCACGCCAACGCCTCTACCGTCGACGTGCGGTTGGCCTTCAGCGAGCGATCGGTCTCGCTGGAGATCAGCGATAACGGCAGCGGCTTCGCGGTGGAAGGAGCCGAGGACGGCTCCGCGGGCGGCCGCGGGCTACGCAACATGCGCCAGCGCACCAGCGAGCTGGGAGCGGAGGTGTCGATATCGAGCGCCCCGGGACGCGGCACGACGGTGCGTGTGGTCGTGCCGATCGTCGAGTAGGATGAGTGGTATGAGCGAGGAAGCCAAGCTGCTGCGCGTGCTCATCGTGGATGACCATGCTGTCGTGCGAAGCGGCCTGCGCGCCGTGCTGGAGGACGAGGAGGGGCTGGAGATCGTCGGGGAGGCGGCCAGCGCTGATGAGGCGGTGGAGAAGGCGCGGACGCTGCGGCCGGACGTGGTGCTGATGGACATCCGCATGGACGAGGGCGACGACGCCAGCGGCATCGACGCCTGTCGCCAGATCCGCAGCGAGCTACCGGACACCCAGGTCATTATGTTCACTTCGTACAGCGAACAGGAGTCGGTGCTCGCCTCGATCATGGCCGGCGCGACGGGCTTCCTGACGAAGAACGTCAGCCACGGCAAGCTGGTGGAGGCGATCCACGCCGCCGGCCGGGGAGCGTCGATGCTGGATCCCAGCGTCACGCGCAACGTCATCGAGCGGCTCGCCGCGTTGAGCGAGGCGTCGGCTCAGCAAGCAGACGTCCTGTCGGAGCGCGAGCGAGAGGTGCTGGTGCTGATCGCGCAGGGCTGCACGAACAAGGAGATCGCCGCGAAGCTCGTCGTCAGCCCCTACACCGCTCGCAATCACGTCATCCGCATCCTCAACAAGCTCGGCCTGTCGCGGCGCTCAGAGGCCGCGGCCCACGCGGTGCGGATCGGGCTGATCAAGGACGAGTAGCGAGAGAGGAGGCAGGCTATGGCCGAGTACGCTCACCCTGAGCTCCTGGTCGACACGGAGTGGCTGGCGCAGCACCTGGACGACCCCACCGTGCGCGTCGTCGACTGCGACAGTCCCGCTGCCTATAGCAGAGCGCACATCCCCGGCTCGCTGAACCTGAGCCACCCGATGCTGCCGGAGCCGCAGCACTACCTGAAGGACCCCGACGACCCGCTGCACGTCCTGCCGCCGGACAAGTTCGCCCGGGTCATGGGCGAGCTGGGCATCGGCGACGATACGCTGGTCGTCGCCTACGACGACTATAAGGGCCGCTACGCGACCCGCCTATGGTGGGCGCTGGCACTCTACGGCCACACGAACGTCAAGGTGCTGAACGGCGGCTGGAACAAGTGGCTCGCCGAGGGCCGCCCGGTCACCAACGCGGCGGTCGAGTATCCCGAGGCGACGTTCACGCCCGCCCCTGCGCCGGAGCAGCTCGCCACCTGCGACTACCTGCTGGGCTGCGTCGACAACCCGGACGTCGTCATCCTGGACGTGCGCTCCGACGAGGAGTGGACGGGCGAGGACGATCGCGACAACGAGCGGGCGGGCCACATCCCCGGCGCGGTGCACCTGGAGTGGGAGAACTTCGTCGATGAGCGGCACCTGTTCAAGCCGGCGGACGAGCTGCAGGCGATGCTGGCCGCCGCGGGCGTGAAGCCGGAGGCCGAGGTGATCACCCACTGACAGGCCGGTGTCCGTGCGGCGCACGGCATGTTCGTCCTGCGGCTCCTCGGCTACCAGCGGCTGCGCAACTACGACGCCTCGTTCGCCGAGTGGGCGAACCGCGACGATACGCCGCTGGTGAGCTAGTGCCTCAGGTCCCTAGTCAGTCCGGCGGCCCTGCCTCGCCGGGTTGCACCGCCGTTGTCAATCGTGCTGGCCGCTCCCTGGAGCGGCCTCCAGTGGTCCAAGGAGAAGTTCGTCCCAGTATGGCTGTGTAGCGAAGTTGGACTGCGAAGAGTACTCCCGCACTGCCTTCTTAAGAGCCTCTCGCATTAGTTGAGCCAACTCAACGACAAACTGACTGAGGCGGACTCTCCCACGTTCATGTACTTGGATCTCTTGCTCTACAGTTCCTCCGTGGGCTACGGTACTCCGAAGGTCGTACGCTTTCTTCATGAATTTGAATGTCGAGCGACGATTTCGTCCACTCGCCTCCAATAAGGCTCCTGCTCGCAATGCCAGTCGGAAGCCCAATTCTCCGCGTCCCTCGGTACCTCCCGCGTCCTTTAGAAACAGGGCTTCGGCAGCGATGACATGATCGACGATCGCATCTTCAAAGGAATCTTGATCTATTGCGGCATTGAATCGTCGCAAACAGATGCGTGGTAGCGATCGGGCCTGCGGCGTGCTCCGCAGCACTCTCCAAAAATCACCAATGTCGCTTGCCGTCGCTTCGTCCCCCTGTTGTACCGATTCCGCAGCCGCCAGCCGCGGTGAGCGCTAAAGTCGGCTTCGGCATGTTGGAATTGTCACCGCCCAAAAACTCCACGAGAAGCTCCCACGAAAGTCATCTCAGAGGGTTTCAGAGATGCACACGGCCGATCATTATGGCGGGCCGAGCAAGGCTTGGAACGCCGCATAGTCGTGAAACACCACACAACGTGCGGCGGGATAACCTGTGTCGATCACGCGTGGCTGATTGCCGGCTCACTCGGATGGGCTGAGGATGAAAGATCATGCACGAACAGATCCTCAGCTGATAGCGTTG
>JACZTE010000042.1 GCA_022573935.1 Chloroflexota bacterium | reverse complement strand
ACAGGGCACGAGCCTTGACATCCCCGCGATGTGAAAGCCAATCGTGCCTCAGGAAGTCGTTGACACTCGCGTCCTCGCCTACCTCAAGTACACTCTTCCAGCACGCGACGATCTCTTCCCGAGCTGTGTCCGGAGCTCGTCGAAGTACCAGGTTACGTAAGAGGTCAGGTGTCGATAGCCCGATTCCGCGGTCGTTTAGTGTCTCAAAAACCTCAGCAGCGTTGTCCTCGTCATCTGAGGCGACAACCACCACTGACACATGATCAGTCAAGACCTTGCGAATTCGCAGAGACCAGTCAAACGCTCGTTTCCCGTCCCCTAATTCGTCATACTTTAGCTGGACCTGAGACGCAAAAAATTCGCGGGCCCGTCGGATATTTCTGTGTGAGCCGAGTTCGGCAGCCGGCTGCGCGTAATCCCCGGTTCGAGGTTCTTGGATCTCCCTTCTGAAGAAATCGCGGTCATAGACGCTCATCGTAAGCTTGTAAGCATCCGTGCCAGTCGCATCGTCATATTCGGTGATGTACTTTTGCGAGGTCCGTGTCGCCGCATCCTGCGAGTACTCGGCCATCGCGTCGCGCAGGACGGACAGGAGAATTGTGGCTGTCGCGAGTCGCTGCTGACCGTCCAGTAGGTCGTGCCGCGCGCCGACGTTTACCAGGACGATTGACCCCAAGAAATACTCCTGCAGTTGGATATTATCGTCCGGGTAATCGTCAGAGAAGTCCGTCAAATCCTGCCAGAATGTTTCGATTACTGACGTATCCCAACTGTAGTCTCGCTGATAGTCGGGCACCGCGATATGTGGGCTTGTCATGCTTAGCAGCTCGCCAAGTGTCTTCTTCTCACTAGTGTATTGATTTGGCATGCGGCACCCTCCTTTGGCGGGGCTTTCGCAGTTGGTACAACTGCCTCGTATCGCTCACTCCGATTGGGGTCGGCCGTGGTGTTGGAGAAAGTCTAGCAGAGAAGCAGGTAGCGCGTGAATAGCTGGGAGCCGGCGACCGCTCCCAGTCCATCGGCCGTGCTACACCACTCCTTCGCGCAGCCATTCTCCGGCGCGCTCGCCGATCATGACCGTTGTCAGGTGGATGTTCGCGCGAGGGCATTTCGGCATGACCGAGGCGTCGGCGACGAAGAGGTTGTCGAACCCGCGCACGCGCAGGTGCTGGTCGACCACGCCCATCGGATCGTCCGCAGGCGCCATCTTCGCCGTGCAGCTCGGGTGAAAGCCGCTCGACGCCACGGCCTTGCACCAGCCTGCCAGCGCCTCATCGTCGGGGATGGCCGCGGCGGGCGGCGTCCGTACGCCGTCGTTGATGTGCGCGAAGGCCTCGTGCGACCCTACCTCGAGCGCCAGGCGCACGCCATCGACGAGACGCCGCACATCATCCTCGTGCTCCAGAAAGCGCTGCTCGACGTGCGGATGGACGTGCGGGTCGGCCGACCGCAGGGTGAGGCGGCCAATCGACTTCTGCCGGTAGATCACCGAGCCGATGGCGTAGAGCAGGCTGCCGCTCCGCGTGCGTATCTGCGACACCGGCATGAGCTGCATATCGTTGCGCTCGCTGCCGTTCGTTGAGGTGTACCGATAGGCGATCTGCACCACCGGATCGCCATCCGTGAGCACGCCATCCTTCGCCATGAAGACAGCGGCCAGCATCGGGTGGTCGTCGAGGTTCTCGCCGACGCCGGGCAGGTCCTGCACGACGTCGATGTCGAGTTCACGCAAGTGCGCTTCCGGCCCGATGCCCGATCGCATCAGAATAGCCGGCGAGCCGATCGCCCCCGCCGCCAGCACGATGCGCTCGCCCTCGACGATCTGGGTCGTGCCGCCCGACTCCACCTCGACGCCGGTCGCACGCCCACCGTCCACGATGATCCGGCGCGTCAGGCAGCCGCCTCGGATCGTGAGGTTCAGGCGCTGCCGCACAGGCTCCAGGTAGCAGATCGCGACGCTCATGCGCTGTCGGCCCTGCTTGTTCATCGCGTGCGGCCCGAGACCCGTGGAGTGTGGATCGTTGTTGTCCTTCGTCTCCGGATAGCCCAGCTCCCGCATGGCCCGGACGAACGCGCGCTGTACCGGCGCCAGCTCGTCTTCGGGGTAGCGCCGGATGGGTATCGGGCCACCACGGCCGTGGAAGTCGTCGTCGAAATCCAGGTCGTTCTCTAGGCGGCGGAAGTAGGGCAGCACCTTCTCCCACGACCACTCGTCGTTGCCGAACGCTGCCCACTCGTCGTAGTCCTCCGGTACGCCGCGCAACGCGATCGCCGTGTTCACTGCGGACGACCCACCGACGACGCGCCCGGCCGGAAGGTGCACCATCCGGCCCGCAACATTTGTCGCAGCCTCGTAGTTCCAGTCGTGGGCGAAATAGGAGTTGTCGTTGCCGTCCAGCAGGTCGGCCGGCATCTGCTCCGTCGTCGGGTAGTAGGGGCCCGCTTCGAGCAGCAGCACCGAGCGGGAGGAATCCTCCGACACGCGCGCCGCTATCACAGCTCCTGCCGCGCCCGCGCCGATGACGATCACGTCGTACTTCAAAGGTTTCCTCCTGGTAGCCAGCCTAACCGCTCCGCGAGCTACAGGCACGTGCCGATCGGCCTATAGGTAATCCTACCTATAGGCGATCAGCGGATCCTGGTCAGGGCATCGGACCGCTCGCTCACCCGCAGGATCCCCACGGCTGTAGTAAGCCCGAGAAGTGTGGAGCATTGCCATCCGCCACTAAGCCCCAGTCAATGCTACGATGAATTATGTACGGAACCGAGAATATACGCAGAGCCTAAGACGGGTTCGCGGGAAGGAATACATGGAATCGTCCACCAACGTCCGAGTGAGCAGGGACAAGGCATCCGAGCGTGTCATTGCATCACGCAATGACCTGCGCAACGTAGCGATCATCGCGCATGTGGATCACGGCAAAACCACGCTCGTGGACGCCATACTGCGGCAGTCCGGTCAGCTCGACGAGCGAGTGGAGCTCCCCGATCGGGTCATGGACTCGACCGACCTCGAGCGCGAGAAGGGGATCACCATCCTCGCCAAGAACGCCGCTGTGCGACACGGCGATGTGAAGATCAATATCGTGGACACGCCCGGCCACGCCGACTTCGGCGGCGAAGTGGAGCGAGCCCTGACGATGGTCGACGGCGCGCTCCTACTCGTAGACGCATCTGAGGGACCGCTACCGCAAACTCGCTTCGTGCTGCGGAAGGCGCTCGAGGCCCACCTGCCGATCATCCTGCTGGTCAACAAAGTCGACCGCCCTGACAGCCGCATCAAAGAGGTCGTGGACGAGGTCTACGAGCTCTTCCTAGAGCTGGACGCTGACGAAGAGCAGTTCGACTTTCCCATCGTCTACTGCGATGCGCGGGCGGGTCGGGCTTCTCTAGACCCGGATGTGCCCGGAACGGATATTCGCCCCTTGCTCGACGTGTTGGTTTCGAGGATCCCTGCGCCGACGTATGAGCCGGGCCACGGTCTACAGGCGTTGGTCACCAATCTGGACGCGTCGCCTTATGTCGGCCGGCTCGCGCTGTGCCGGGTGATGCAAGGCAGCATCCGAGCCGGCCAGACGGTGGCCTGGTGCCGGCAGGATGGGGAGATCGAACTTGCGAAGGTGGCCGAGCTCTACGTGACGGAAGCGCTGGAACGAGAAAAGGTGGAGGAAGCCGGCCCAGGCGAACTGATCGCCGTTGCCGGCTTCAGCGACATCACGATCGGCGAGACGCTGGCAGACCCGAACGATCCGAAGCCTCTGCCCGTGATCCGCGTCGACGAGCCAAGCATGTCGGTCACCATCGGGATCAACACATCGCCGCTCTCCGGGCGTGAAGGCACGCTCCTCACAGGGAGGCTGCTCAAGAATCGGCTGGATGCGGAGCAGGTGGGCAACGTCTCGATTCGCGTCCTATCCTTGGACCGCCCGGACGCTTGGACCGTGCAGGGTCGAGGCGAGCTACAGCTGGCAGTCCTTATCGAAACGCTGCGCCGCGAAGGCTTCGAGATGACGATCGGCCGCCCCGAGGTCGTGACGCGCGAGATAGACGGGCGGCTCCATGAGCCAGTCGAGTCGCTCACGTTGGACGTGCCGGGGCAATATCTCGGTACCGTCACGAGACTCATTGCGATGCGCAAGGGCAGACTCCAGAAGACCGTTCACCATGAAGCCAGCGGTCGCGTCCGGCTCGACTATCTGATTCCCTCGCGCGCGCTGATCGGCTTCCACACGCAGTTCCTTATGGAGACCCGAGGGACGGGATTGCTCCATCAGGTGTTCGAGAGCTACGAGCCGTGGCATGGTGAGATGCGCTCGAAGTCGACCAGCAGCTTGGTGGCGGACCGCAGTGGCGTGACCACCGCCTACGCGTTGGTGAGCCTGGAAGAACGAGGCACCTTGTTCCTCGGCCCTGGCGTCGAGGTGTACGAAGGGATGATCATCGGCGAGAGCCCGCGCCCTGATGATATCGACGTCAATCCAACGCGGGAGAAGAAGCTGACGAACATGCGCTCGTCCACGTCCGAAATTACGAAGACGTTGACGCCGCCTACCACGCTCTCCCTGGAGCAGGCGCTTGAGTTCATCCGGCAGGATGAGTGCTTAGAGGTGACGCCGGCCGCAGTCCGGCTTCGCAAGGTGGCGCTGACGTCACACGCTCGCTCCCGCCTGCGCTCCCGCGCTCGAGCGTAGCTCCTAGCCACCCCATCGGCAGCGTAATCTGCGTGGCATACTACGCCTGGCAGCGGAGTGCCGTCACGGCCGTTGCATCGTCCACATCGTGGAGCGAGTGGCGAAGGCGGCAGCGCCGCGCTCATCGGCCGATGTGCCATAATAGTCCTGGCCCATGAACGTCTACGACATCTCCGTCCCGTTGCTTCCGAGCATGCCCACCTACGAGGGCGAACCCGGGCCGACATTGGAGTTCCGCAAGCTCCTGTCCAAAGGAGACTCCTCCACCGTGAGCGTCCTCTCGCTCGGGTCGCATACGGGGACCCACGTCGACGCGCCCGCCCACTTCATCGACGGCGCCGACAGCGTAGAGAGGCTGCCGCTGGACGCCCTGGTCGGCCCGGCGTACGTAGCCGAGTTCGATGGCAACACCCACATCACCGCTGCCGACTTGGAATCGATGGCCATCCCTGACGATTGCCAGCGCCTTCTCTTCAAGACGCGAAACGGCCTGCTCTGGGACGACCCAGAGTTCCACACCGATTTCATCGCCCTGGCCCCCGACGCCGCCACGAAGCTAACCGAGCGCGGCATACGGCTGGTGGGCATCGACTACCTGTCCATCGAGCGATTCCGCGCGCGCCCCCACGAGGTGCACACGACGCTGCTCGCCAGCGGGGTGGTGATCCTAGAGGGATTGGACCTGCGACGCGTGACGGCCGGCAGCTACCTTCTGGTCTGCGCGCCTCTCAACGTGGTTGGCGCCGAGGGCGCCCCCGCGCGTGTCTTTCTCATCGACCAGACCCCGAAGTGACGGCGTCGCCCGCGAAACCGATGTAGCGCGCAGCAGGCGCCTCTCCTCAAGCCATAAACGATCAGATCACAGCCCAAAGAGTTCATTCAGTCGTCGTGCTGCCCGGAAGATGAGCTTGCCCGCATCTTCGTACAAGACTTCCTCGGTGAGCCGCGGAATGCTCGTTGCAAACGTAGGGTACACCTGGACGAGATTACGGAACGCGGGCGTGAGGCGGACTCCCTGATCGATGGCCAGTGTGAACTGGCCAATCATCTCGCTCGCAGCGGGGGCCAGAATGTGGGCGCCGAGGATCTTGAAGTTGCCCTCAGTTACCACCATTATCCTACCTGCCGCAGCCGCGTCCGTTCGAGCGCGGTCGTTCTGCTGCAGGTCCCACTCGAAGATACGGATGGACGTTTCGCCGTACTTCTGGCGTGCCTCTTCGGAGGTCATGCCGATGTGGGCGAGTTCTGGATCAGTGAACGTCGCCCAAGGGATGAGCTCGGGCGCATTCTGGCTGCCCGCGTAGAACATGTTGCGGATCGCCGTCGCAGTCTCTGCCCCGGCGCTGTGGGTGAACAGAAAACGCCCGATGGAATCCCCGACGGCGTAGATTGACCTGACGCTGGTGCGCAGCTTCTTATCGACGACAATGCCGCGCGGCCCCGTCTCCACGCCAACGCGATCTAAGCCGAGCGATTCGATGTTGGCCTTGCGGCCCGCGGCGACGAAGATCTCCTCGGCGCTCCAGGTGCGGGCTTCTCCATCGATGCTGCCGTGAAAGATTTTGCCTCCCTCGCTGCGAGAGGCGCGATCCAATCGGACGTTGAGGCGCACGTCTACGCCTTCGTCCACTAGGACTCCGAGCAGCGTCTCAGCAAGCGCGGGCTCGTCGCGTGCGAGCATGCGCGGCGCGACCTCCAGCACCGTGGTCTTGACGCCTAGGCGGTTCATCGCCTGGGCAATCTCGACGCCGATCGGGCCAGCGCCCACGACCAGCAGCGACCGCGGCGCCCGCTCCAGTTGGAAGATGTCTTCGCTCGTGAGGAAGCCAACCTCGTCCAGCCCTTCGATAGGTGGCGTTGCGGGACGAGAACCGGTGCAGAGAAGGATACGCCTGGCCGTCAGCGCTCGCTCGCCGGCCCGGACTGTGTGCTCGTCGACCAGCGTTCCCTCTCCGAAGACTACCTCGACGCCCAGCTTGCGATACCTGTCAGGACTGTCATCTGTCGTTGCGATCGACTCTTGAATTTCGGAGATACGCTTCCAGACCGTCGAGGTGTCCAACTCCATATTGGTTGAGGGCAGGCCGTACTTGTCGGCGTGGCGCATCGTATGGGCCGCCTTGGCGCTGGCAAGGAGCGCCTTGCTCGGCACACAGCCCGTCCACAGGCAATCGCCCCCCAGCCGAGAGCGTTCGACCAGCGCCGTCTTCAGGCCGAGCCTTGGCGCCACCTCTGCCGCAAGCAAGCCGGCTGAGCCTCCGCCGACGACGATCAGATCGAATTCGTACTTCATCCAGCACCTCCGCTCTCGCAGTTGGCGATGCGCCAGCGAGCCAGCGAGCTCACGCCGGTCATCCGCTACTCATCCAACCGCCATCCGCCCACTGAAGGAGAACCACGGCGTCCTCAGCGAACAGTGGCTCCACTTCCAGCCCCAGCCTGCGGTACAGCGCCGGTGGCACGCTCAGGTCGGCCAGATACAGCTCGCCCAGCCGCTCTCTCGCTTCAGACGCCCCAAGTCCCGTCTTGGGCAGAGCCAGGGTCATGGTGGCGGTGGCCTTGATCGAGGGTTCGTACACCCTGCCCGAGCCCGCGTCTATTCCGGAAGGGACGTCCAGCGACACGATGGGCCTGCCGCTAGCGTTCGCAAGCTCG
>JACZTE010000041.1 GCA_022573935.1 Chloroflexota bacterium | reverse complement strand
GCTCGTAAGCCTCCTGCAGCAGATAGCGTGTCTCCAGCGCGGACGTATCCTCAAGCGAGGCGACGCCGATGGTCTTATTTAGCAGGTCGTCCAGTGTTTCCATCGTCGCGTCCGCATGCGCGAAGAGGAACGTGCCATCCGAGTTCTGGAGCCCACCCGAGAGGATGACGAAGTCGAAGTCTTGCACGGCCGCTAACGGCACCGCCAGCGGCGTCACTTCGATCACGTCGTATTGCCTGGCGAGCGCGACCTCGTCGATGGCGCTCTGCGTCAGGTAGGTGACGTCCACATCGATGGTGTCAGACGTGACGATCCCCTGCTCGATAGCGTAGAGCGCGGCCAGACGGTTGGCGTCGTCCCGCACAGCGATGCTGATGGTGATCCGGTCGCCGTCTGTGACGTCGTCGGGTGGCCGTGTATCGCCTCCGCAGGCGGCGAGCGCCAGCGCCGACGACAGCAAGGCTACCGGTAGCCAGCGCATGTGGTCAAACGTCACGCTGCTACCACGGTGGTACAAGAGAACGCACCGCGTCCCGTTCCGAAGATGATGGACGGTGTAGGCGAACCGGCGGACTTGTTAGCGTTTCGTAATCGCAATCATTCGTAAGCTTAGCAATCGCCCGCCTAGGATGAAAGCGCGGTCACTGCGAGGTTTCCGGGTAGCGCACCTGCAGCTCTCGCGTGTAGAGCGAATCTGGATGCGCCCGCAGCGCCTCCGCCACGATAGCCACCACCGCCTCCAGGTCGATGACATCGGGGTCGAACGTAGCCGCCAGCGCCGGCGCCGCTTCATCGCTGCGCAGCTCCACGTCCGTGACGCCGGGGGTAGCGCGGAGGCCGTCGGCCACCGGCGCGGCGCAGTAGCCATCGTCGCAGCGGAAGCGGCGGGAGACGAACAGCACCCGATTGGGCGCTTCCTCGTCCGGAAACACCTCTAGGACGTGTATCCGGCGAACAGGTTCGACGAACCGTATCGTGTCGGGTGGCTCGCCGCCGGGCACAGCGTCGATCGCCGCCTGGACGTAGCTGTCCATCGTCTCGTCGTCGAGCTCGCCCCGGTACATCGCCTGGATCACGCCGTTGCGGTCGATGAAGATGCTCAGCGGCAGCCCGCGTACGCCGTAGGCGTCGGAGATGGTCAGGTCCGGGTCCATCGCGATGCCGAGCCCGTACAGCTCCAGCGCGTCGATGAAGCCCCGGGCGGCCGAAAGCCCCTCGCCCGCGTTCACCGCCACAATGGTAAGCCCTTCCGCCAGATGCGTCTGGCGCTGCTCCTCTAGCACCGGCATCTCCGTCAGACAGCTGACACACCAGGTGGCCCAAAAGTTGATGACGACAGGACGGCCCCGCAGCTCGCTCAGGCGGAAGCGCACTCCTTCTAGATTCGAGGCGGTGAAGTCGCGGGCCAGATCGCCCGGCCGCACCCCGACCGAGGCCTCGGTCGACCCGGGGGGCGTGTCGATAAGGCGGGCGGCCTCCGCCGATCCCTCCTCGCCCCCTCCGGGCAGCAGCACGAAGAAGAGCAGGGCAAATAAGCCGGCCAGGAGCACCGCCGCCAGCACGGCCCGTGCGACGCTCACCTGCACGATCGCGCGGCGGCCCCTCGGCCGCGGTTGC
This sequence comes from Chloroflexota bacterium, assembly GCA_022573935.1. The sequence continues at coordinate 5,744 of JACZTE010000041.1, read as the reverse complement.
TCGTCAGCGCCTCCGTTCGCCATCGGTACCTCCAGTGCTACCATCCTCGCGCTGCGTGCATCCTGCAGATGTGCGCCCGATCACCACGAGGCTTCAGTGTGTTCTCTCCCGAAGATCACCCTCCAAGATCAATTGTACGTACTTTTTCGCATAGTTTCTTCCCCCGCCCCCTCGACAGTAAAGCAAACAAGTGTACAATCGATCATAGAGGTATGTGTTGACGTCGAAGCGCCACGACGAATGTACAATCGATCGTAGAGGTGTGTATTGACGTCGAAGCGCCACGACGAAGGGCAGCCCGCAGGCGACCCGGCTCAGGCGAACGAGCACCGGGTGCTGCTGGGGGATCAGCAGTGCCCCCGCTGCCGGAAGTTCTTCACGATGAGCTACTGGAGCGGAGACACGCTGGTGCAGGCGCGCTGCATGAGCTGCGACCTGAAGTGGCCGCTCCCAGACGTCGTGTAAGCCGTATCGTTTCGGTGAGCAACAAGCAAGGAGAAGATGGCCAAGCGAGCAACAGCAGCGTCCGCTAAAGCGGCAGCGACACGGGAGATAGAGCTCCCTGACTCTGTAGAGCTCTATCTCAACGAGATCGCGCGGTTCAAGCTCCTCACGCCGCAGGAAGAGGTCGATCTCTTCAAGAAGATCGAGCACGGCCGCGTCCTCACGCATCTAAGCGAAGTCTACGCCGAGGAGACGGACTCGCTGCCGACATTAGAGGAGCTCATCTACCGCCTGCTGCGATCGATGGTCGACGGTCTGCGGATCGCGCGATCGGGCCGCGCCATTCGCGGCTTTCCGCCACCGGACGGCGGGCTGATCGATGAGCTGAGCAGCCCGAAGCTGAAGGAGGCGATCGATCACACCATCCCTCCCAGGCTGGAGCGCAAGCTGCCACAATACGTGCGCGAGAGCTTGAACCACGTTCGGAACCCGATCATTTGCCTCTCCTCGGGGCTGCGCATCTTCGGTCCGGAACCATCGCCGGAGATGGTGCAGGCGCTGAAGCTGGTTGAAGGCGGCGCCACCCTGCGCAACAAGAAGCTGATGGTGCTGCTCAAGACGCTCACGCCGCCCGTTCGCCGCTCGCGAGAGGAGACGGCTCGCGCGGAAGAGCACATGGTGAACGCCAACCTGCGCCTGGTGGTGAGCGTGGCGAAGAAGCACGCCTCCCGCGGTCTGCCGCTGATGGACCTGGTACAGGAGGGGAACGCCGGCCTGATGCGGGCGGTGGAGAAGTTCGAGTACCGCAAGGGCTACCGCTTCAGCACCTACGCGACGTGGTGGATCCGGCAGGCCGTCGGCCGCGCCATCGCCGACAAGGCACGCACCATTCGCCTGCCTATCCACATCAACGAGCTGATCTCGAAGTACACGCAGGCGCGGGAGCGGCTGTTCCAGTACTTCGGCCGCGAGCCGAAAGTGACCGAGCTCTCCCGCTTCATGGGCATGAGTCAGGAGAAGGTGCGCGAGGCGGCGCGCGCGCTTCGCCAATCGGTGATCTCGTTGGAGACGCCGGTGGGCGAGGAGGACGAGAGCACGCTGGGCAGCCTGCTGGAGGACATCCTCTCGCCCTCGCCGGAGGAGGAGGCCACCCGCGAGCTGCTGCGGGCACGTGTGCGCGATGCGCTGAGCGTGCTCACGGATCGGGAGCGTCGGGTGATCGAGCTGCGCTTCGGCATCGCCGACGGTAGGGCGCGCACGCTGGACGTGGTAGGCAACGCTCTGGGCGTCACGCGGGAGCGCGCACGCCAGATCGAGGCGCAGGCGCTCAACAAGCTACGTCAGCGCCACCAGCGTCGCCTATTCGAAGACGAAGAATAGAGTAGCCTGAAGCGACAACGCCCATTCGCGAACCGTCTAACATCGCAAAGCGTTATACTAGAGGGAGTGGCGAACTTGCTTGAGGCGGGGCTGGGGCCTGACGGCGATTGCTAGGATCCCCGTCGTCTTGCAAGAGCGCCGATCCGTCCGATGGACCGGTCGAGATGCCTTACTCGAGGTAGCGAAGGAGGAGAGATGCGTCCCGCTATCATGATCAATCCGTTCAAGCCAAAGCTCGACAAGGACCCAGGAGAAACGCTCATTCGTACCAGCTCCACCCCGCTCACCATCCCAGGGATGGTCGCCGATGCCGCCGCACGCTTCGGGCACAGGGTGGCGATTCAGCAGAAAGAGGAAGGTCAGTGGCGTACGCTCACTTTCGAGGAGACGTGGCGCCAGGCGAACGACTTCGCCGCCGGGCTCATCGCGCTCGGCCTTCAGAAAGGCGACCGAGTCGTCATCATCTGTGAAAACGGCCTGTCATGGGCCACCGGCTTCTACGGCCTCTCCCTCGCCGGCGGCGTAGCGGTACCGCTCTACACCGAACTCAAGGGCGCTGAGGTCGAAGAGCTCGTCGAGAGGACAGACGCTCGCATCGCTATCGTCTCCACGCGCGTCCTCGAGCGGCTGGGCGACCACCTCCCCGGCGTGAGCAACGTGATCATCGTCGGCAAGGCTACGGCGCAGTCCGGCCAGCCACCGGGCTTCCTGCGGCGAGGCCGGCCTAGTCAGCTACCGTTCGATCAGGTAGCGGCACAGGCGACGGACGAGAGCCGAGCGGCCCTCCGACAGCTACAGGTTGAGCCGGACGATCTCGCCTCCATCGTCTACACCTCGGGCACGACGGGCGGCATGAAAGGCGTCATGCTCACTCACAAGAACTTCATGTCGAACGTCGAGTCGGCGAAACAGGTCATTCCATTCGATGAGAAGGACCGGATCATCCACGTGCTGCCTATGCATCACGCCTTCCCTTTCATCCTCTTCCTGTTCGCCTTCTCTATTGGCAGTGAGCTCACCTTCGAGAACGACCTGCTGCGCGTGCGCGACCGTATGCAGGAGACGAAGCCTACCATCTTCCTGGGCGTGCCCGCGCTGTTCGAGCAGGTCTACCGGGCGATTCTACGCCGCGCGGAGGCGCAGGGCCGGCTGGAGCTGTTCGAGCGGGGACTGCGGGTGGTGGACGTCGCCAAACGGCGCACCGGGGTCAACCTGGGGCGGTTGGTCTTCCGAGAGGTACACCAGCAGCTGGGCGGGAGCCTACGCTTTCTGTTAAGCGGCGGCGCCGCCCTCAACTCGGAACTGGCCCAAAACTTCTACCGGCTGGGGCTGCCTATCCTCCAGGGCTGGGGGCTGACCGAGGGGGCGCCCGGCATCGCCGTCCAGCACTGGAACCCACGGAAGTTTCTCTTTAGCAACTACTACGAGGAGCAGGCGGGCTCGGTAGGCCCAGCCATCCCTGGCGTCGAAGTCGCACTGATCGACGTGCCGGAGAAGGAGATTTACGTCCACCTCCACGGCGAGGGTGAGCTGGTAGTGCGCGGCCCCAACATCTTCGCCGGCTATTGGAAAGCGCCGGAGGAGACCAGCGCGGCCAAGGTGGGCGACTGGTTCCGCACCGGCGACCTGGGCCGTATCGACGACGAAGGCAACATCTGGATCACCGGCCGCAGCAAGTACGTGATCGTGCTCGACTCCGGCGAGAAGGTCATGCCCGATGAGTTAGAGGAGCGCTTTAGCGGGAGCGAACTGATTGAAGATATCTGCGTCGTCGGCCGCCACAACCGGAACAAGACGCTGGTAGGCGCTATCATCTGGCCAAACATAGCGGGCGTACTGGCGCGGCTCAAGGAGCGCGACGAGCCGGTCAGCGAGGCCTCGGTTCACAAGCTCGTGCAGGAGGAGCTGGACGCCTTCGCCCGCAATCTGGCCCCGTACAAACGCGTAACCGAACTGATCCTCACGGACACTCCACTGCCCAAGACGGCCCTCTTGAAGATCGCCCGCGGCCAGATCCAGGAGTCGTACCCCTTCGACCTCAAGCGCTGGGAGGAGCAGGCCGCAGACCAGCTGCCGCCCACCAGCGAGGAGCCTCAGCCGGCGAACGACGGCGACGCGCCAGAGGCAGAGGAACACTCAGGCTGAGCCTGAGCCCCACAAGCACACACAAAGCGCCCCCTGACATGTCAGGGGGCGCTTTGTTGTGTTACGTAATTAGCTTCGGCCGCTAGACCTCCAGCGCCATGCGCATCACCGGGTCCATGCGCTCGCGCCGGTCGTCCAGGCCCGCCACGTCCAGCCGGTGGATGTACTCCTGCACCTGTCGCTTACGCAGCGCCATGAACTTATTGAACCCCTCGTCGCTGTTCTTCTTGCCGCCGCCCAACAGGATGATGAGCGACTCAGCCACCTGAATCCCAAACGTCCCGGTCTCTGGATCGGCGGTCTCCGACTCGTCCAGGTAGGAGTGGATCTCCTCCCGTCGCTCCGGCTCGGTCTCCAGCACGTACTTGAGGTGCATGACGCCGAAGCCGAGGTGGCGCGATTCGTCCTGAGCGCAGAGGCGGAAGATGCGCTTCTCCGCCTCATTCTGAGCGATGAGCTCCCCCATGCGGAACATCGACTGGATGAAGCCTTCCGCCTGCACGTGCATGATGGCGGACATCTCTGTGAAGTCGCGGGCGTCGATGATGGTGCGCAGCGAAGAGGTGGGGCTGGCCTGGAGCAGTCCCCCACCGTTCGCCAGCGCCCGCTTGCGGAACACGTCCAGGTGGCGCGCCTCGTCCATCACCTGGCTGCAGAGGAACATCTTCGTCTCAAAGTGCTCGTTGCTGATCCTCGGGATCCACTGGGCCGGCGTATCGCCGGCGATGAACTCCACCTCAGTGAGAAACGTGCAGAGCTGGCACATCGCCCTCTCGATCTCGTCGGGCAGCGGCTCCAGCGTCTCCCACGGGATATCCGTCGCGGAGGACCACTGCCGCTGCACGGCTTCCTCGTAGAGGAGCGTGGCGTTCTTCGACCAGACGTCGGATTTTTTGTTCAAGTAATAGCCGATCCGCGGCACCCCTTCTCGCTTGGCAGCGCCGCGAGCGCGAACGGTAAACTCGTGTGACTCATCGCCCGGCGGCCCGTACGGACCGATGTTGATCTCGTCCAGGGTGAGACCGCGCTTCCCTGGCTTGGCCTGCATGCCCCACGTCTGATTCAGGTCCAGCCAGCTAAGATCGACGGCGGGTGAATCGGCCGACTCTGTCTCCAACATGCTCGCGGTTTTCTCATCGACTGCCATGGCTGCCTCCTGGTACTGTCATCGAGGACTGTCGCACTAATTTAGCGGACGCTAAGCCAGCGCACTCCCCTTAGTATAGCTTCCCGTTCGGCGATGTCAAGCGAGCAACATGCAGCCGCATTTGTGAAGCAAAGAATTAGCCATTATGCAGCGTATTCCCCTTGACAGGCTAGCTCTCCCGTGGTACTCTGCGATCCGGCCCCAAGTGGCTAGGGCCCGAGCTCCGGTGGACAAAGCCGGCAAGACCCGAAGGCTTCCCGAAAGGGCGGCCGAAGGGAAACAGCCGGTGGAGGTTGAAGCCGAAGGCACGGGAGGCGGTTACTCGGGGCCGATCTTTGTCTCCAAATGCGTGCGCATCCAGTCCCGCTTCAACGTGGCGATGAACGGGAGATTGCGGAACTTCTGTCGGAAGTCGAGCCCGTACCCCACCACAAACTCGTCCGGCACCTCGAACCCCACATACTCGATTGGCACGTCCACCAGCCGGCGCACTCGTTTGTCGAGGAGCGTACACACCTTCAGCGAGGCCGGCCGCCTGACCTGGAGCTCTTGCAACAGGGTATTCAGGGTCATGCCGGTATCGACGATGTCCTCCACCAAGATAACATCGCGGCCGGCCAGTGGCTCA